>CAMBMC010000023.1 GCA_945868555.1 Chitinophaga pinensis
ACAGCAACGGCTACAGCAACAGGAGGAACAACAGCATATTCATACACTT
This sequence comes from Chitinophaga pinensis, assembly GCA_945868555.1. Lineage (GTDB taxonomy): Bacteria > Bacteroidota > Bacteroidia > Flavobacteriales_D > Crocinitomicaceae > M0103. Next base: position 50 of record CAMBMC010000023.1, read on the forward strand.
GGACACCGAATGCGGGTTCAGGCGGAACGATTTCAAATCTCGCAGCAGGCAATTATAGCGTTGTCGTAAGCGATGCCAATGGGTGTACCGCAACTGGAAATGCAACAGTCAACACGAACAATGGTCCTAGTATTTCAGTGACGAATTCTTCGAACGTTAGCTGTTTTGGTGCGAACAATGGTTCAGCGACAGTTTCGGCTACTGGAGGCACGGGAACATTGACTTACTCTTGGGCGCCTGGTGGATTAACGGGCGCGACTCAAAACACACTTGCGCCAAATACATACACCGTAACAGTAACAGATGGTGGTGGATGCACCAACTCAACAACGGTGAACATCACAGGTCCAACGGCAATAGCAATCACAACAAGTAACATTACTCCAGCCAACTGCGGCGTAAGCAATGGATCAGCAACCATAGCCGTAACAGGTGGTACTGGAACGTATACTTACAACTGGCTTCCAACAGGAGGTTCAGGACTTACTGCGAATAACATTCCGGCAGGAGTTTACACGGTGAATGTGCAAGATCAAAACGGATGTACAGCAAGTGCCAATGTCGTGGTCACAAATGTTGGTGGTCCAACGGTCAGTATTTCGAACTCTACGAATGTGAGTTGCTTCGGAGGAAACAATGGTTCAGCAACGGTAACAGCAACTGGTGGAAGCACGCCTTACACCTATGCTTGGACACCGAGTGGAGGTTCAGGCGCGACAGCTACAGGCTTGAATGCTGGAACATATACAGTCGCAGTTACCGACGCTTCGGGCTGTATTAGCTCAGCAACGGCAACGATCACTGCGCCGAATGCGATTGTGATCACCGAAACAATCACCAATGACAATTGTGCAAACCCCGGAAGTGGTCAAATCAGTACCGTGGCTTCCAATGGAACAGCTCCTTACACCTATTCGTGGTCCAATTCAGCGAGTGGAGCTACCATTTCCAATTTGGCTGGAAACACTTCCTATACTCTTACTATCACGGATGCAAATGGTTGTTCAGCCACAGAAACATATCCACTTGGATTATTGGGTAACCTAAACGTTGTTGCTTCTGCTACACCGACAAGCATCCTCCAAGGGGAGACGGTTCAACTTACGGCAACTGGAGCAACAACTTACATCTGGACGCCAACAACAAATCTATCCTGTGTCACATGTGCCACGCCTATCGCTACTCCAAATGTCACAACGACATACATTGTAACTGGAACTGATCCATCGGGATGTACTGGAGTTGATACGATCACTATTTTTGTCCAAACGGTATGTGGAGATTTGTACATTCCAACCGCATTCTCACCAAATGGATCTGGGCCTTCTGCCAACAACACGCTGTGCATTTATGGAAATTGCATTACCTCACTGAATTATGCTGTGTACGACCGCTGGGGTGAAAAAGTATTTGAAACAAGCGAAGTTGACCAACAATGTTGGGATGGCACATTCCGAGGAAAAGAATTGAACTCAGGAATTTATGCCTACAAGATTCGAGTAACACTGACCGACGGTACCTATGTGGAGGAATCGGGTAATTTAACTTTACTACGCTAAACAATACTATTATAAACTATGAATTCTCTCGTAAAATACGCATTGGCAATTCTTCCATTCTGTATTGAAAGTACAGTTGCTCAGGATGTCCATTTCTCGCATATGGAATATTCGCCCCTTTCGTTGAATCCAGGATTGGCTGGCGCAAATTCTCCCATGCAAGGAATCGTCAATTACCGCAGTCAGTGGAATTCTGTGGCTGTTCCCTACCAAACCGTTGCTGCTTCTTTTGATGCACGCTTGAACGAAAAGAAGCGCCGCAAAAAGGGCATCATGGCCACGGGTCTAAGTTTTTTCAATGACCAAGCAGGAGATGTGCAAGTAAAAACAACGAGTGTCAATCTTTCATTGGCCTATCACCTCATAATCGACAGAAAAAGTACCATTGGTCTCGGTTTGTACACCGGCTTTGGGCAACGTTCACTAGATCCAAATGGAGGACGTTGGGGAAGCCAATACGACGGCACAAGCTACAATGCAGCGGCGGCCTCAGGCGAAACCTTCAATTCTGCATCATTTATGTACCTCGATGCAGGTACGGGTGTCGTTTACACCTACAAAGAGAAACAAGGATACATTACTCAAAATGACCAGCGTGCGATCAATGCAGGGATAGCAGTGTATCACTTAAATCGCCCGGGATATTCCTTCATCGACAAGAACTCTGAAAACCTCCACATGCGCTGGTCCGCATTTATGAATGCAGAAATTGGATTGCGCAATTCACGTGCTTCGCTTTTACCTGGAATTTACTTCCAACGTCAAAAATCTACGATGGAAATCCTCTATGGGCTCAATTACAAATACTTGCTCAGCGAAGGATCAAAAGCCACAGGGTTCACTCGTCCCGCAGCTGTATATTTTGGTTTGTTTCACCGATTCAATGATGCCTTGGTTGGAAAGTTCATGTTTGAATATGACCAATTTTCGACAGGATTTGCCTATGATATCAATGTGTCGAGCTTGACTACTGTGTCAAAAGCGCGTGGTGGATTTGAGATTTTCCTACGCTTCAATATGGGTGATGGGGGTGGATTTAGAGCGAGGATCTAAGCACAAAGGCTTATCCTTTCTTCATTTTATTGACGATCCCTGTTGTTGAAAATCCTTCAACGATGTCGACAACACAGACCTCTCCTCCATTTTTGCGGACAAAATCCGAACCTACAACGTAGGTCTTGGCTTTTGCATCCGTTTCGTCTGGATCGTAATCAGCGCCCTTTACCAACACGTCTGGTTCAAGCGCATGGATCAATGCTTCTGGGGTATCTTCAGTAAAAATGACCACCATGTCAATTACGCCAAGAGAAGCCAAAATGAAAGCCCGTGCGGCTTCTGAATTAATGGGACGACCACTGCCTTTTTCCAATCGTCTAACTGAATCATCTGAATTGATTCCTACAAGCAAATGATCTCCAAGACCAGCAGCTTTGGCCAAATAGGTGACATGTCCTTGGTGTAAAAGATCGAAACAACCGTTGGTAAACACAACTTTGTCACCCTTCATGTGCCACAGGGCCATTCGGCGTTGCGCTTCTTCAAGCGTAAGAATTTTTGATTCAATTGCCTGGAGTCTGCTCATCTTCGTTTTGGTAGTTTTTCGGTAAGAGGACCAAGGAAATCAATCCCAACACAATCATCAACAAGGTTTGTGAGACCCAAATCAACATCCCCAAGGCATTTCCAATCGCTTGCGCATCATCTGGATAATCATCACTGATATAAAATGCAACCACCAAACCCACCAACAAAGGGTAGGTACCTATTCCCCCATTGGTGAATGTTATTCCAAGCGCCCCTGCAATGAATCCAAGCATTATCCCTTGAATGTGTATTCCTGATGTTTGCTCTAAAGCTTGAAAAGGCAGGGCAAACATGGCCACATAAGCACCCCAAATGATCAGCGTATGTAATACATAGCCAAAAGGCGATTTCGAACGGAAAATAGAGAAAACACCCGCAAAAACTTCTTTGATAAAATTGAGCAATCGCGCACGAAATTGTGGCTTGAAGAGGACCAAGTAAGCAAATACTGCCCCAAGTGCTAAAATCATACCGTAGATGACCAATTTCCATGGAAACCCACCTTTTGCAGACGCTGATCCACCAAATGAGTCAATGATCTGTTGTTTGATGGCTAAAAAATCGTCGTAGGCCATGAAGGCTGTAAGAAAAGCAATCGAACAAAGCATGGCAAAATCGACAGCGCGTTCAGCGATAATTGTACCGAATGATTTTGCGAAGGGCACTCCGTCCGAACGATAAAGCATTGCAGAACGAGACGCCTCACCAGCTCTTGGTATGGTCATGTTCACAAGGTAACCAATCATTACGGCGTGATAGCGGTTGCTAAATTTCGTTTTGTATCCAAGAGGTTCTAGTACATATTTCCAACGGTACGCACGAGAAAAATAAGCGCCTACACCAAGCAACAAGGAAAGAATAATCCAAAAATAGTTGGCTTCGCGAATGGCCTTGTAAAAGAGTGTTTTAGATTCAGGAGACATGCTCGAAAAAAAGATCCAAATCAAATACACCCCTAAAAGCAGTGGAAGGACAGTTTTAACAAAAGTCAATATGGCCTTCTTTCCCATCGTTTAAAATATAAAGTTTGTTTCTTCGTCAGGGAAGACCAATGAAGGTTTAAAGTTTTTCGCTTCTTCAAAATCCATTAGCGCATAACCAATGATGATGACGATATCGCCCATCGCTACTTTTCGGGCAGCAGGACCATTCAGACAAATCGTTCCAGAACGACGTGCTCCTTTGATCACATAGGTTTCAAGCCGTTCGCCATTGTTGAGATTGACAATTTGTACTTTCTCCCCTTCAATCAAATTCGCAGCATCCATTAATTCTTCATCAATGGTGACACTTCCAATATAATTGAGATCTGCCTGGGTAACTTTTACCCTGTGGATCTTTGATTTTACAACGTGTATGAGCATTCTTTTTCGAAATTGGGGCAAAGTTAAATGAATTTTATCATGCACCAAGCACTTGCAGCATCACATCTCAAGATTGTCGATGAGACGCACATCTTCACAATAGGCTGCGATGCAGCAAACGGAATGGGCTGACCACTGATTTGTGAGCAGCATTAAACTTTCCCCATCGACTATTTCAAGGTATTCTAAAGACAAATTTTCCTTTGAAAAATATGCAGCACCCAGTTCCATAACTCTGCTTGGTGTTTCATCATGCCCTAAGTTTTTCATGTAGTTTAAGGTCTGGCTGATGATCAATGCATCCTCCCGTCCTTGGTCCGTTAAACGTATGTTGCGGCTACTCAAGGCCAATCCATCCTCTGATCGGTGTGTTTGACAAGAAATAATTTCAATGGTGAAGTTCAATCGCTTCACCATTCGGCGAATTACAGCCAACTGCTGAAAATCCTTCTGCCCGAAATAAGCCCGGTGCGGCTGCACAATATTAAACAGGTTGCGAACCACATGAACAACCCCTTGGAAATGCCCAGGTCGAAATGCTCCTTCGAGTCTTGTATCCAAGCCATCAAGATCTATGGGTTCAAAAAAATCATTTTTTGGATAAATATCATCAACACTGGGGGCATAAACAATTACTCTATCGAAAGCAGAAAGAAGATCAAGGTCGGTCGCTAAGGTTCTGGGGTAATTCTTTAAATCGGAAGCATTATTGAACTGTGTTGGGTTCACAAAAATGCTGACAACAACCAATACATTCTCTCCTAAAGCCTTGTTAACCAGTGACAAGTGCCCGTCGTGCAAGGCGCCCATTGTTGGAACGAAACCTACCTTTCCCGACTTTTTAGCCCTTGAGATAAGGCTACTTAATTCATGTGCAGTTGTGTAAACAGTGGGCATTCCCATACCTTCAAGTTCGTGTCAAATCGACAAATCTATCCGTTTTTGACCAAGGTCCCCTTTTTTTTCTATATTTTTGTAAAGTTTTTACGAATTTAAACCTTGCATGGAGAAAAAGAAGATACTATTTGTATCACAGGAAATCTTCCCCTTCCTACCGAAATCTGAGATTTCATCGACTGCCAGAAGACTGCCGCAAGGAATCCAAGAGACTGGAAAAGAAATCAGAGTTTTTACGCCACGATTTGGAAGCATCAATGAACGCCGTCACCAACTCCATGAGGTGATTCGTTTATCTGGAATGAATCTAATTATTGACGATACCGATCACCCATTGATCATTAAAGTCGCATCGATTTCTGCAGCGCGGATGCAAGTTTATTTTATTGATAACGACGAGTTTTTCAAAAGAAAAAACAACATTGCAGATGATAACGAAGTGCCCTATGCGGACAATGATGAACGATCGATGTTCTTTTGTCGTGGGGTCTTGGAAACTGTTAAAAAGCTAGGGTGGCAACCAGACATCATTCATTGTCATGGCTGGATGACAGCACCAATGCCATTATATATTAAGCAATTGTACAACAAGGACCCTCATTTCGCCAACACAAAGGTTGTATATAGTTTGTACGATGACGGGTTTAACAAAAATTGGGACCCTCGTTTTGGGGATAAACTTAAATTTGATGGCTTAGGAAAAGAGGTTAGAGACCAACTTACCGAAACAGATTTTGCAAATATCACCCGTGTGGCAGTTCAATTTTCAGATGGCGTAAACATTTCAAGTGAAGCGCTATCTCCTGAATTGCAGAGCATTTTCGATCAAGCAACTTGTGCGAAGCAAGCCTACGTTGCTGAAGAATTGCAGGTGAAAGTGCTGTCTGAGTTTTTTGATAAAATAATTGACGAAAGTACCACACATTAACATGTTCAAGTACCACCCTACATTTCATCGTTTCTTCCTTCAAGCGTGCGGTATTGCTTTGTTCGCTTTGGTGCTTTTAGCATGTAAAAAGAAAGAAAATGGTTTAGGACAAGACGTACTTGATCCCAACAGTTTACTGAATTCGTTGCAGGTTGATACCTTTGAATTACAGACCTTCACCTATGTCGAAGATTCCATTATCTCCGACAATCCCGCTTACGCCGTTTTAGGTTCGTACAACGATCCCAACTTCGGCACCGTGAACGCAGGATTTTACACCCAATTTAGATTGTCTGGTGTGAATCCAAACTTTGGAAACTTGTCGGAGATCACCATCGATTCCATTGTGCTAGGTCTCGAATACCGTGGATATTCCGGTGACTTTAGTGCTCAAAATCTTGAGGTTTACGAGGTGTCCGAGAAATTTTATTTGGACTCGACGTATTATTCATTTAATCAATTGAGCACCTTCTCAACCAATCTTGTTGAACCTGGAACAGAGTCATTCGTACCAAATCCTAATGGCGTTACGGTCATTGGTCTTGATACCGTAGATACCCAGTTGCGCATTCATTTGAAAAAATCACTCGCACAACGCTTTTTGTATGAGGCAGTGACCGGTGGAAGCAATTTTTCATCCAACGACAACTTTTTGAGCTATTTCAAAGGACTTAAGGTTCGTGTCAATAATCCGCCCCAAGCTTCCGGAAAAGGTGGAGTGTTCTACTTTGACTTGAACGACCCATTGTCCAAAATGACCATTTATTACACCAAAGACGATAGTAAGAAAACCTTCGATTTTCTTATCAATTCCGAGTGCGCCGATTTCAATCATGTCGACATTGACAACTCAGGGAAACCGGTACAAAATGTCATCAATGACACCATTTCTGGACAAAAGGAATTTTATGCTCAATCGTTTAAAAGTCGTGCTGTAGTAAACATACCGGGTCTGAAGAACATTCCGAAAAAAGCCATTATTCACAATGCCCAATTGATCTTGCCTATCCAACATCAAACTGGCGCAAAATATTACCCTGGTGATGATTTATCCGTCTCCATTCGTGTTGACGGTGCATTGGGTGGTATAGGTGTGTTTGGAGTTTATGATTTATTCAAAAAGCAATACACCATAGATATCCGAAACTTTGCACAAGCCCTCATCAGAGGCGACATTAGCACCACAGAACTTATTCTTTCTCCACGCTTTTTCATCAATTCTGCCGATAGAATTATTTTCAACGGTCCAGAAACCATCAATAAAATGCGGCCACGCGTCGTCCTTACTTACACTGAATTCTAATACTTATGTGTGGAATTGTAGCATACATCGGAAAAAAACAAGCGTATCCCATCATTCTTAAGGGTTTGAAACGATTGGAATACCGCGGATATGATAGCGCTGGTATTGCACTTTTGGATGCGGAGAACGCCATCAATTTGTACAAACGTCAAGGCAAGGTTTCCAATTTGGAGGAATTTGCTGCTGATAAAGATTTGTTTGGGCACTTGGGCATTGGGCATACCCGTTGGGCAACACACGGGGCTCCAAATGATGTCAATGCGCATCCTCACATGTCGATGGACGGATCAATAGCGCTCATACACAATGGAATAATCGAAAACTACGATAGCTTAAAAAAAGAGCTCATCAAACAAGGATACATTTTTCAAAGTGAGACCGATACTGAGGTTTTGGTGCATTTGACAGATCACATCAGCAAAAAAGAAAATGTATGGTTTGGTGAAGCCTTGCGATTGGCTCTATCACATGTTGTTGGTGCCTACGCCATTGTTGCTATGTCAAAAGACTATCCGAAACGTATCGTTGCAGCAAGAAAAAGTAGTCCTCTTGTTATTGGTGTTGGCACCGAAGGTGATTTCTTCCTTGCGTCCGATGCTACGCCAATCGTGGAATACACGAAGAAAGTAGTCTATCTCGATGACGAAGAAATTGCCATCATCGACCTTGATGAAGGATTGAAACTGTACAACATTTCAGATCAAGAAAAAACACCGTTCTTCCAAGAATTAGAATTGGAGCTCGAAGCCTTAGAAAAAGGGGGGTACGAGCATTTCATGATCAAAGAAATTCACGAGCAACCGCGGTCCATTCACGATTGTTTCCGCGGTCGACTTAATGCAGAAGAAGGATGGGTCTCATTGGGTGGTATTCGCGACTACGAGCAGAAAATGATTCAAGCCAACCGCCTGATCATCGTGGCATGCGGAACATCTTGGCATGCTGGCTTGGTAGGAGAATACCTCATCGAAGATTTGGCCCGCATCAATGTTGAGGTAGAATATGCAAGTGAGTTCCGTTACCGCAATCCAATCATCAATGAAAATGATGTTGTCATTGCGATTTCACAATCTGGAGAAACAGCCGATACCATGGCAGCCCTTGAATTGGCTAAATCTAAAGGAGCAACGATACTTGGAATCTGCAATGTGGTTGGATCTTCGATTTCACGCATTACAGATGCAGGGTCATATACCCACGCTGGTCCAGAAATCGGTGTAGCCTCAACCAAAGCATTTACTGCGCAAGTCACCGTACTTACGCTCATGGCATTGTCCTTAGCGAAGAAAAAAGGCACTATCAGTGAAACAAAATTTAGAACATTGCTTGCCGAACTTGAAGCCATTCCAGAGAAAGTGAAGAGTGTTTTAGAAACCAGCGATCACATCGAAAAAATCGCTACCGAATACAAAGATGCTTCGAATGCCTTGTATTTGGGCCGTGGAAGTTCATTCCCTGTAGCCCTTGAAGGCGCATTGAAGTTGAAAGAAATTTCCTACATCCACGCGGAGGGATATCCAGCTGCAGAAATGAAGCACGGACCAATTGCCTTGATTGATGAAGAAATGCCTGTATTCGTGATTGCTACACAAGGCACATCCTACGAAAAAGTGGTGTCCAATATTCAGGAAGTAAAAGCCCGAAAAGGAAAAATCATAGCTGTCGTGACTGAAGGAGATGTGTCTGTAAAAGAGATGGCCGACCATGTGATTGAAATCCCTGAGTGTGACGAACAGCTTGTTCCGCTATTGGCGACGATTCCTTTCCAGTTGCTTTCTTATCACATCGCTGTGATGCGCGGCTGCAATGTCGATCAGCCAAGAAACTTAGCGAAGTCGGTGACGGTGGAGTAATATAGGGACATTTCTTTCAAAACGTCCCTATTTCATTCACTCACATTTTTATTTCTTAAGGTTGGCGATATATCCTTTGATGCGATCGATATCATCCTTCTTCCGATCTATTTCACTCGCTATGCGTTCCATCTCAGAAATTTTACTTTGACGATATGATCTTTTCGAATTCGGATCATTCGTATTTTTAATGGCGCTAGCATAATATGCCGAACGACTTGCTTTTCGGGATTTAATGTTCTGTAAATCTTTACGATACGATTCAATTTGAACTTTGTAAGACGCTACTTGAGAGCGCTCGGACGGAGTTAGTGGCATAATTTTACGTTTTAGATGTTATCAATTGACGTAAAACTAATTCATTATCAGAAAAATTTACGCTAAAAACCGGGCAAGTTAGGTCAAGTGTTTCCGCATCTCCTCCCCCTTCATCCCCCTCCCCGAGGGGGAAACCGGATCCTAACCCTACTTAAGATTGCAACTTAGACATCTAATTTTAAGAGAATTGGGGATTATTTCCCCCTCGTTGAGGGGGGAAGGGGGGAGGATATAGAAAATCTAATCAGGGAAGGCGGGAGAATTTCCTCACAATATATTCCCTATTTTCGCACCATGTCAACCCGCCCTGTCTCACAAAAAAATGCTGACTTTTTCCAGTCTGTCTTTGACCTCGTGCGTTGCATTCCAAAGGGCCGCGTGACATCCTACGGTGCTATAGCGAAATATCTCGGAAGTGCGCGCAGCTCTCGCATGGTGGGTTGGGCGATGAATGCCTCACATGTCCATCTAGATATTCCGGCGCATCGCGTTGTCAATCGGAATGGTCTATTGTCGGGAAAAATGCATTTTTCTCCACCCGAATCGATGCAGACACGATTGGAAGCTGAGGGAATTCGTGTGGAGAAGGATCAAATTCTCGATTTCCCAAAGATTTTCTGGGACCCAAACGCAGAACTTTCTATCGATTAAAAGTCGGCAAAAGATTGTATTTTTGGGCCATGATTCTTGTCACGGGTGGAACTGGATTATTGGGAAGTCACCTTCTGTTCAAACTTACGGAAGATGGTACGCCAATTCGTGCACTCTACCGTGATCAATCACGCCTTTCACGCGTTAAAACGTTATTTGAATTCTATGATTCCGAAAATGGATTAGAGCGCTTTTCACATATTCAATGGGTCGAAGGGGACATTCTTGACACCACTGCATTGGATGCTGCACTTGTGGGTGTAACATTGGTCTACCATTCTGCCGCACTTGTATCTTTTGCCCGCCGAGATTTTCACCGTTTAATGAAAATCAACCGTTACGGAACTGCAAATGTGGTGAATTGTAGCTTGTATGCCGGAGTAAAGAAATTGTGTTATGTGAGTTCAACAGCAGCCATTGGAGGTCAACCCGATAGCATCACAACGGAAGAAACACCCTGGAAACAATCCAACCGCACAAGCAGTTATTCCATCTCAAAATACTCTGCTGAAAAAGAAGTTTGGCGCGGAGTTGAGGAGGGTCTGGATTGTGTGATCGTGAACCCGTGCGTACTTTTTGGTCCTGGAGATTGGAATGAAAGTTCACTCACGATCTTCCGCACCGTAGAAAAGGGCTTACGCTTTTACACGGAGGGCACGAACGCCATTGTTGATGCGCGAGATGTCGCTGAAATCATGGTGCGGCTCGCTCAAAGTGACATAAAAAACGAACGATTCCTCTGCATTGGTGAGAATTTACCCTTTCGGACAATGACAGATGAAATTGCCGATCAGATGGGTAAAAAACGAGCAACTCTTGCTACACCACGATGGCTGATTGGATTGGCTTGGCGCATTTCCGCACTCACAGCTTTGATCCGAGGAAAGGCGCCTGCTGTGACAAAAGACAGTGCCTATAGTGCGTTCAGCAAAATGGAATATGACGCTTCTAAAATACGTGAGCGACTCAATTTTTCATTCCTTAGCTATAAGGATACGGTTGAAAATGTATTGAAAGCACATCGTTCTTGAACACCTTAGCCATTTCTTTGTTTCACTAGAGAATGATTACACGAAAAAACATAGCATCCAAAGTAAATTTACTCATTCTGTTCCTCGTTATTTTTTACACCGTTGGAACGGTGGGGATTCTTACACCTGAATACCGCAACACGATGTTACCCTTGTCGCCCTTGAATCTCCTCATCTCCTTTGGCGCCTTGCTCCTCGCAAGAAAAAAAGACTTCCGACCATTCTTGTTGATGCTTGCGCTCTGCTTTCTTGTTGGCATGGCAGTAGAACTAATCGGCACAAAAACAGGACTCTTGTTTGGCAATTATGCGTATGGTTCGAACCTTGGTCCAAAATTCATGGGCGTGCCATGGGTCATCGGAATAAACTGGGGAATTCTTATCGTTTGTTCTGCTGCGGCAGTGAACCCCTTAAAGATAAACCTATTTACAAAGGCACTATTGGCAGCTCTCATCATGACAGGACTTGATGTGCTTCTTGAACCCGTTGCCATTGAAAGTGATTTTTGGTCGTGGGAATCCGGATCCATTCCGATTTACAATTATATCTGCTGGTTTGTCATTGCTTTTCCATTGCAATGGATTAATTTTAAGGCGAAAGCCGTAGAATCGAACAAAGTAGCTAATGGCTTGTTGATAATTATGACTTTATTCTTTTTAATTCTGAATATTTTCTGATATGTATTGGTGGGGACCTTTCGTTTTAATCGCAGCATTTTTAGGCATGGAATTCATGGCTTGGGCAACGCATAAATTTGTGATGCATGGTTTTATGTGGCATTTTCATTCTGACCACCATGTGGAAGAACCTGGATTCTTTGAGCGAAACGATGTGTTCTTTTTAATTTATGCGATTCCATCGTGGCTTTGCATCATGCTCGGTATGATTTACAATTACTACGTCCCCGTATGGATTGGTTATGGCATAGCGGCTTATGGATTTGCTTATTTCATGGTGCATGACGTCTATATCCACCGTCGCTTTAAATGGTTGCGCGATATTGACAATGCGTATTTCATGGCCATTCGCAAAGCACACAAGGTACACCATAAATACCGTGGAAAGGAAGATGGAGAATGTTTTGGAATGCTTCTAGTACCTAAGAAGTATTTCATCGAAGCGAAACGCTATTACAGAAACAAAGCCACGAGCGAATGAGTATTTACGCCTGGGTGATTGTCGCTACTATTGCTGGTCCTTTTGCCTTGTCCTTTGACAAAAAAGTTCATTTTTACACCCATTTTCGCGCATTATTTCTAGCCATACTGATCGTAGCGTGTGCCTTTCTCATTTGGGACGAATACTTCACGATTAAAAAAATATGGGGCTTTACGGACCGTTACATTTTCGGTGAAAAATTGGGTCATCTCCCTTATGAAGAAGTTAGCTTTTTCCTTGTTGTGCCCTTTGCTTGTGTTTTTGTGCATGAAGTGTTGAAGGCCTACTTCCCAAAAATTAAGCTCACTAAATTCTCGCACTACTTTGCCTTTGGTTTCACCCTTGCCGGATTTTTGTTTGGATTGACTTATATGGAACACTGGTACACCGCTAGCGCTTGCATCATCAGTGCCATTCTTACCATTGGTATTTACTTTGTGAATCGGCCTACTTGGTACGCACAATTTGTCTTTACCTTTTTGGTGGCGCTTATCCCCTTCCTGATTGTGAATGGCATCTTAACAGGAGCTGTTACGGATGAACCGATTGTTTGGTATTCCGAAGATCACATCATGGGACCGCGGATCATTACCATTCCCGTTGAAGATCTTTTTTACAACTATTGCATGTTGTTGCCAATTGTGGGATTGTTTGAGTTTTTCTCAAAACGTTGGTCGAAATAAATATCGGATAATATTCCAAACGGGGTAAACCATTAAAATGGTTGATTCTTACCTTCTAAATGGCGCTTTAAACCTCTGTTTGACACCTCTTGGTCTTGAAAAAATCAATAGAAAAAATACTCTTTAAAGTCCAGAATCATTAGGAAGTTACTTGTCACATCGCGGGTAAGCACATACTTCAGCAAGCGACTTTTCTCGTTGTAAATGATTTCAAATTCAGTCATATACTTTCCTTCACGGTACACTCGTCGTTCCTCGAGATTTCCATTTTGGTCATATGAAAACTGGTATTCCTCCAATGGAGTTTCAAGGCCGTATTGAGTCGTAATGAGTGATGATAAAAGCCCCTTGTCATTGTAGCTGTAGGCAATGGTCGACAATTCACCTGTCATGAGCAAACGTTGTTCTTTTTTTACCAAATACCCAAGATCATTGTAATACGTAAATTCCTCCATATAAGGCAATCCGTAACTATTGTATACCGATCGTTTTTGCTGTTTGTCAAATTCAGCATAGTGCATGGTCTCACTATTTAATTCTGTTCGGCGCCAGATTCCTAGGGTATCGCGGTATTCACGGCTATATGTCTCACGTACAATTCTCCCTCGATCATCAAAATCACAGTGCGTTACCGAATATCCCTTGCCGTCGCCAATTTTATGCTCAGACAATCTGCCTTGAGCATCATACACATACACATTTCCTGTGGTGTCCTTGGTTCCATCGTCCTTGCGCGTTTCAAACGTTGAAATTAATTTTCCATTCGCATCGAACGAATACACATATTCGTAGGTTGTGGCGCGCATCACTTCACCTGGTTTCTTATAAGTGAATGTCCCCCTCAATTCTTTGATTTTATTTGACCGAATAAAATCAGCGCTGAAAAATGGACGATCCGTGAATGCCGCTCCTTGGGTGTTGTCGAGCATCTGCGCGAAAGATGTACAACAAATAAAACACAGAAGGAAAGGAGGCCATTTCACGAGACAAAGCAAGGATTTTGAGGCATTACTTTTCCGTTCCTTTAAAATTCTTATCAATAGCTCGTGTTGGATAACTGTTTTCTCACCTCATCTAAGACATTCGTTGGCAGCAAACAAGCGCCATCTGTGCAGACGTAAACAATTGTTTCATCTGTCATGGATTTGTCTTGAAGAACCGGAAGCGAAAGTTCGGCTCCCCCGCAAAAAATCGCTTGAGGCAAGTAATCCTTTTGCAAGCTTTGTTGCATCTCCCTCACATCCTTTCCAACAATTGCCAATTGAAACGAAGGACATGTATACTGCAAGAGCAAAGAGCCCCAACCCGAATATCCCGAACCATATTGCTCCATGCCTTCGTAAATGTTCATGAGCATCTGCCTTGCATCATGTGTATAATCCTCCTTATGAAAGAGTTCTCCCAAACGATAGAAATTCATTGCCATCAATGAATTACCCGAAGGAAGGACATTGTCGTTGATGTCCATTTTTCGCGCAATCAAGGTCGAACTGGCCTCCGTGAAATAACACATTTTACTGTGTGCATCTTGAAATTCTGTGCGGACAGTTTCGGACAATGCTAAGGCATGATCCAGCCAGGAACGATCGAAGGTAATGGTGTACAACTGAATGAAGGCCTCAATGGTATGCGCATAATCTTCTAAAAAGCCCTGAATCTGTTTCTCCCCCTCTCCTGCACTGCGCATCAATTTTCCGTGGCGCAATCGTTCGCGGACAATCCAACGTGCATTCTTCAAAGCCAAATGCAAAAATTCCTCCTCACTGAAAGCACCATAGGCATCACACAACCCCGTTATGACCATCGCATTCCATGAAGTCAAACGCTTGTTGTCGAGACCTGGACGGATGCGATGAGAACGTTCGTCCAACAAAAGTCCATTGATGCGCTTGATTTGTTTCTCTAACTCCTCAGCATCCCACCCCATTTTGCGCAATACCTCGGCATCAGTGCCTGTTCGAAGCGGTATGTATTTATCCTCTTCCCAGTATCCCCGTTGGTTCATGTTGTAGAAATCCAAGACCCAATGATCTTCCTTTGCAAGTACAGTTGACATCTCACCTGGATTCCAGCAGTAAAATTTCCCTTCCTCACCTACGCTGTCCGCATCGAGAGCCGCATAAAACGACCCGTCCGAGGACATCATTTCCCGTTGTAGCCAATCTACTGTTTGATAGACAGTTCGCTTGTAAAGCGGTTTTTTAAAGTGGCGGAAAGCATTCGCATACAAGGAAATAAGTTGACCATTGTCGTAAAGCATTTTTTCAAAGTGCGGCACCTTCCAAAGCATGTCAACAGAATAGCGAGTAAACCCACCACCAATTTGGTCATAGATTCCACCCATCGCCATTTTATCAAGGGTAAGTTCGACATGTTTGAGTGTTTTTTCATGGTCGAAACGTACACCATAATGGAGCAAGAACTGATAATTAGATGGCAATGGAAACTTTGGTGCGCGCGCATCTCCACCTTCGCAAATATCAAAGCTCCGCGACCATCTCAAGACCAATTCATGTAATTTTTCCTGGGAAAGAACTTCATTTTTAGCCGGTTCATCAATCAATTCATGAAGCAAAATTCCTTCGTGAAGCTTTTCTGCGTAGGAAACTGCCTTATTAAGGTCATTCTGAAAAGTATGATTTAACGAACCTAGAATGTGCATCCACTGGTCCTTCGGAAAATAGGTGCCCCCATAAACCGGGCGACCATCGGGAAGGGTAAAACAATTCAGTGGCCATCCGCCGCGTTGTGTCATCAATTGAACTGCAGTCATATACACCTGGTCTACATCGGGGCGTTCTTCGCGATCAACCTTCACATTGATGAAATGTGTATTCATCAATGCCGCTACCTCCTCATCTTCAAAACATTCGCGCTCCATAACATGGCACCAATGACATGCGGAATAACCTACACTAATGAGAACAGGTTTGTTTTCGCGTTGTGCACGTTCAAAAAGATCATCACTCCATGGAACCCAGTTGACAGGATTGTGCGCATGTTGCCGCAAGTAGGGCGATGATTCGTTGATCAATTCATTGGTGTGTTTCTCCATGGTGCAAAAAAACAAAAGCTCCACACGATAAACAAATCCTGTGGAGCTTCATTTGAACTAAATATCTATCAATTGAATTCGATCTCTTCTTCTTTGGACTCTTCCGACTCCTTTTTCCAGCCATTGATCGTTTTATTCTGTTTTGTAGTGGACTTCTGTTTTTTCTTTTCAGTCG
>CAMBMC010000024.1 GCA_945868555.1 Chitinophaga pinensis
ATTTATCTATTGAAACAAGTCATCGAAACATTAAAACAAACGATTTCACTCCTGTTCATCTTGAGGTCATCCCAACAAATTTCGGTGGAGAGAACTTTGTGCTTAGCATGTCGACCGATATCAGCGAGCGAAAGAATTTCATTAAAGAAATTGAGCTAGCCAATATACGTTATGCTGAAATCAACGAAAAACTAGAAATCTCCATCGCTGAAAAAACCTCACGAAATGATGAACTGACGGAACGATTGGCGAATCAGGATAAACTGGCGATGATTGGTGAAATCACGGCCGGAATTACGCACGATCTTAACACACCTATTGGTGCCGTAAAAATCGGTGCAGAAAGCATCCGCTATTCCTTGGAAAACCTCTTCAAAAGCGTGATTGAAAAATGTTCATTCGAGCAGCTTCATTATGCATGTGGCAGAGCCGTTGAGAGCAATGTAAAAATGTTCATTGGCGGACTGCAAGTGATGCGTGAAACAAAAGCATTCAGTGAGATGCTAGCGCTACGTTATCCCGAAAGGAACGACCTAGACAACCTGTCCTCTGCCTTTGTCAAAGCGCGCATTCTTGCTGAGGAAGATGCTGTCATCGACTATGTCATGTCAGGAAACAATCCATTTGAGCTGCTCGATTTAATGTACCATATTCAAAGCATACGCACCTTTGTGGACACCGTTATGGAGGCTGGAGAGAAGGCCGCATCCGTCATTCGCAACCTTCGTTTTTATTTGAAAGAGGGGGCCAACATTGGCAAAGACAATGTCAATTTGCATGAGAACATTCGTACGGTATTGAATGTTTTCAATCACCAATTGAAACAAGGCATTGAACTATATTTCGATGTTCCTCAAGAACTTGAAATCGTGGGATATGAATCAAAATTATACCAGCTTTGGTCCAACCTCATCAAGAATGCCATCGATGCCATCGGTAGCAGGGGTGAATTGAAGATCACTGGGTGGAAAGAGAAAGGGCGTTTAATGGTCGAGGTTAAAAATAGTGGGGCGATGATTCCCACAGAAATTCGGGAAAAAATCTTCGAGAAGTTCTTTACTACAAAGTCAGAGATGAATGGGACTGGATTAGGATTAAGCATTGTGAGTAAAGTCATCGAAGACCACGGCGCACAAATAAAGTTAGATTCGAATGAGCACAACACCTCTTTTCTTGTTACTTTTATCACAACCTAAACCCGAAAACTAAAATTGATGACTAGCCACAAGTACGCTATTGTGTGTGTTGATGATGATCCGATGATTACATCACTTCTTAGCTTTCAGTTGAGGAAGATCATCAATAATAAGAATACCTTTATCGAAACCTATTCCCTACCAACGGAAGTGGAAGAGAAAATTGAGGAATTGATTCGTTTTGGTGTAAGCATTATTTTCATCATTGTGGATTATCAAATGCCTGAAATGACCGGTGCTCAATTGATACGGAAGGTAAAGGAAAAATACCCGACGATTACATGCATCATGCTGTCTGGTCAAGCCAATGAACTTATTGTCAGTGAACTTCAAAAAGAAAAACTTCTCGAGGTGTTTTTGTCTAAACCCTGGAGTGAAAAGGCCCTCTTTGACGTTGTGCAACCTTTGATTGCTGATACCTTAAGCTAATTCCACCTATAACTGTCGTATAGCAATAGCTCGGATTTCTTGTTTGAGATTATTTTGTGCATCCACCAATTTAAAAATCGGTACATAATTTCCACCGCCAAGACGCGCTGATTCGATCATCTCATCGGCATCATTTTCACTGTTTCGAATACCCACAACCGACATGTTGATGCCTTTTCTCCGGTACTTTCGGATGTACTTTTTGTAATCATCAGAGTTTCGATTAAATGCCCCATCCGTGATCACAATAATTTGATTGACGCCATCGATCTTAAAGGACTTTAATGCCTCTTTATAGCCAAGTTTAATGCCTTCACCACCTGCTGTCATTCCGCTTGCTTTAAGTTCGGAAACTTGCGCTTTAATGGCTTCCTTGTCCGAGCCAGAGGTCGAAGATAAAAGAACGCGCGTATCTGTCGCATAGGTCACAATTCCCATACGGTCTTCAGCACGAAGCATGTCAATCAATTGAAACAGTGAGTACTTCATCAATTCCATTTTATCACTTTGGCGCATGGAGGATGAGACGTCAAGAATGAATACAACATTTACAGGTTTGAAGTGCGTGGTGGAGAAATCATCCTCATCGAGAGTGCTTAGTTCTATCGGGATTTCGATACTTGAAGTAGAGACCTCCTGATTCAGTTGCTCATCAAGAATGATTTCAATACTTGTGTCGCTCGTGGTAGATACTAGCTCAGGTCTTAACACAACTGGTCCTTTGCGCATTGGAATAATGATTTCGTGCCGATTAAAGTTGATGTATGCCCCAAGTTCTTCGGGAAAATACCCCTCATGTACCGCATAGAAATAACTGAATCCTATGCTGGCATCTTCACTAATTTTTCCATTCTTATCCGTTCGTTTCATCCAAACAGGTGTTCCGTTTTGAATCATGGACACCGTAGAAAGATCCAATGGTTTTTTGTCTTCCGCATCAATGGTTATTACGGTAAGTTCAAATTTTTGGCTATTTCCTGCAGGACGCACACTAAAATCTGGACATGCAGTAAAGGCAGAAAGGTTGTCTGTTGGAACTTCATTGATTGTTCCCGAGAGACGAATCCGCGTGGCTGCTGCCCAATCGCTTGTAAATACCTCAATGTCATATGAAAATCGACCTTTAAGGGATGGATTGACTTGAAAACGGATGTACATGGAGCTGTCTGGTCCTATTCGGTCGCTTGCTGCGACATAGGTCACTTCCGCTGGCTTTTTTACGCTGAGAATGTATTCCTTTTTTGCGCCGATATTCGACACCTTAATATCCACGAAACGATCATCATACGATTCCAGCACACCGAAATCGCAATTCACCGTTTCGAAGCGCAATTGAGCTATTGAAGAAAACGATAACAAAATGAAGATGAGGAATACAAAACGCATACAACACGAAACGGAAAACGACACTAAATGTTACCATGACCAATGAAAAAGGGCCTACCGAAGCAGACCCTTTACCTATTTTTCATCCTAAAAGATCAATGACCTTTTTTGTGAGGCTTTTCTAAGCAACACGCTGATTTCTTTGTGCACTCATTTCCGCCCATGAACTTTCCATTTGCGTCGTAATGTGTCATACACATTGCTTTTTCTTCAGGTGTACATTTCAAGGAATCACACATTGCTGCGCATTCGTCTTTCGTCATTTTAGCACACTCACGCATGTCACATTTTCCGATCATGTATTCACCGTTGTGGTGAGCATCACATGCATCCATATTTCCGTGGCAATTCTTCATGTCCTTAGAACATTCCATTTTACCGTGGCACTTATCCATTCCACAAGCTGCATCTTTAGGCGTATCACCGTGACCATTTCCAAGTATTGGAGCGATAACCAAACCGATAAGGCATGTCAATTTAATCAAGATGTTCATAGACGGACCAGAGGTATCTTTGAATGGATCTCCAACTGTATCACCAGTAACTGCCGCTTTGTGTGCATCAGAACCTTTGTACGTCATTTCACCGTTGATCATGACACCAGCTTCGAAAGACTTCTTCGCGTTGTCCCAAGCACCACCTGCGTTATTTTGGAACACTGCCCAAAGTACACCTGAAACTGTTACACCAGCCATATATCCACCTAACATTTCAGCGATTAACTGATTGTCAGAACCATACACTAACTTACCTAACAGCACGATTGCGATAGGGAAACCGATGGTCAGAATACCTGGCAACATCATTTCACGTAAAGCAGCTTTTGTAGAAATCTCTACACACTTCCCGTATTCTGGCTTTCCAGTTCCTTCCATAATTCCTGGAATTTCCTTGAACTGACGACGTACTTCGTACACCATGTCCATTGCGGCCTTACCCACTGAATTCATCGCCAAAGCAGAGAATACAACTGGAATCATACCACCAACAAACAACATCGCCAAAACTGGTGCTTTAAAGATGTTAATTCCATCAATACCTGTAAATGTTACGTAAGCCGCAAACAGGGCCAATGAAGTCAAGGCCGCAGATGCGATCGCAAAACCTTTTCCTGTTGCGGCAGTTGTGTTACCCACTGAATCCAAAATATCTGTACGCATACGTACTTCTTTCGGTAATTCACTCATTTCAGCGATACCACCAGCGTTATCTGAAATTGGTCCGAAGGCATCGATCGCCAATTGCATAGCTGTTGTAGCCATCATTGCTGACGCAGCCAAAGCAACACCGTAGAATCCAGCTAATGCGTATGATCCCCAAATTGCACCCGCGAACAAAAGAACTGTAGGGAATGTAGAAATCATACCTGTTGCTAAACCAGCGATAACATTAGTTCCTGCTCCCGTTGATGATTTTTGAACGATTTTCAAAACTGGTTTTGTGCCCAATCCTGTATAGTATTCTGTAACCGATGAAATTGCTCCACCAACCACTAAACCAATAATAGTTGCATAGAAAACACGCATTGAAGTAATATCTTTAGATCCTTCACCAAAGAAGTCCATGCTCATTGTTTCAGGCAACATGTATTTAACCAAAACAAAACATGCAACAGCTGTTAAGGCAATAGATACCCAGTTACCAATATTCAAAGCTGTTTGAACTTGCTTTTCTTTTGCGTCATTGCTTGTGATTTTAACAAGCAAAGTTCCGATGATCGAGAATAAGATCCCAAATCCAGCAATCGCCATTGGCAATAAGATAGGACCGATTCCACCGAATTCATCTTGAATAGCACCACCCATGTCCTTGATCACATAGTTACCTAAAACCATTGCAGCCAATACGGTTGCTACATACGAACCAAATAAATCGGCACCCATACCAGCAACGTCGCCTACGTTATCACCTACGTTATCTGCGATTGTTGCAGGGTTACGAGGATCATCCTCAGGAATTCCAGCTTCTACTTTACCAACTAAGTCAGCACCAACGTCAGCAGCTTTTGTATAAATACCACCACCAACACGAGCAAATAATGCAATTGATTCAGCTCCTAAAGAGAATCCAGCCAATGTTTCCAATACGATTGTCATGTCTTCTGTTGAAGTCCATTGACCTTTCATAAAGAATTGGAAGAAAATAATAAAGAACGCTGTTAAACCAAGAACTGCTAAACCAGCAACTCCCAATCCCATAACTGTTCCACCACCGAAAGAAACTTTCAATGCTTGCGGTAAACTAGTGCGAGCGGCTTGAGTTGTGCGAACATTTGTTTTCGTTGCAATTTTCATCCCCATGTTTCCAGCCAAAGCCGAGAAGAATGCCCCAAAAATGAAGGCAACAACAATAAGAATGTGTGTTGTTGGTACAAAAAATGAAATCCCAGCTAACACGATACTTGCTGCAACAACAAAGATTGCTAATAATCTGTATTCTGCTTTTAAGAATGCCAATGCACCTTCATAAATGTAATCTGAAATTTCTTTCATTTTACCATCTCCAGCGTCTTGCTTTAGAACCCAAGCTCTTTTAATCCACATGAAAAGTAGACCGATAATTGCCATCGCTATTGGCACATAAATCATAAATGACCCCATAAAAGTAGTTTTTAGTATTAATTTTTGTCGGGCGCAAAAGTAGAGGTTTCCTAGAACTTCTGCAAGTTTGCCCGTCTTTATATTAGAGTAGGCACTTACGCATTGAATGCGACAAGGTTACACAAAACACAATATGGTCTTTACTAAACGTTTTTAATATTGAATTTTAGGTTCAGTATTTCGAATTAAATTGTTGATTTAATTTTCGATTTCAAAGTGTTGATGTCCATTCCGCCACTCTGTCTCCACAAAATTTCGCCAGACTTGAACAAAATAAAGGTTGGAACACCTCGAATCTTAAACTTATCGGCAATTTCTGTGTTCTTGTCCACATCAATTTTTAAGATCCGAACTTCATTTCCCATCTCGTGTTTCAATTGATCCAATACTGGTTGCATGGTTCTACACGGACCACACCAGGTGGCATAAAAATCGACCAAGGTTGGAATTTCGGCTTTTATGATTTCTTGAAATTTTCCCATTTCAATGCGTATTGATGTTTTAAATTTAGTGAATTCAGCGGCTTGTTTAAAAGACCCAAGCAAAATTAAGTGAAGAAAATCCAACACTGTGTAACATAAGTTCTATTCAACTGCTTTCGCCTATCTTTGCAACATGCAAGACACGAAGCGGATCGTTATTGATGGATTCAAGCTCTTCCTATTCTGGATCCTGGTATTTGATGTGCAACGCATCATCTTCTCCCTTCACAACTACGATAAATTCACGGATGTCTCTTGGGGAGAATGGTTTCAGGCCTTTGTCTTTTCCTTGCGCTTGGATTTAGCCACCGCAGGACTATTGAGTTTGTTGCCAATGTTCATCCTGATCACCGGAATTTTCTTCAAAAACCCATGGCACAGAAAACTCTTCTTCGGCGCAATGCTCATCGAAATCATTTTGTGCTCCATGATTCATGGCGGTGAAATCAATGCCTACCCAGAATGGAACCATAAGTTGAATACACGCGTTTTCACTCACTTAATTAATCCGGGTGAAGTTTTCCGAACGGCAGATTACGGGATGACTATTTGGTTCATTGTCTATGCGGTGATTGAAACCGTTATCGGATTGTTCCTCTTGAAAAAACTCTATCCTAAAAAAACGTCAAGCCCGAATCAAGCATGGTACATTGCAGCACCACTTTCCGTCGTTCTTCTGAGCTTTTTCACTGGATTATTTGTAGTTCTAGGCCGTGGTGGATTCCAACAAATCCCCATCAACATCGACGCCGCCTATTATTCAAAAAACTATGTATCGAATGACTTGTCTGTCAATTCAGTCTACTACTTCACAAAGAGTTTTATGCTCTACAACCGCAGTGAAATCGGAAACTTGTTTCCGCACATTGCTGAGAAAAAAAGCAAGCGATTGCTTAAAGACTTGTACACTTACCCACGACAGCATTCTATTGACATTCTTAAAAACGATCGGCCAAATGTCGTTTTTATTGTGTTGGAAGGCTGGACGGCTGATGCCGTAGGATGCCTCAACAATGGACGTGGGGCAACGCCACATTTTGATGCCTTGGCAAAAAATGGTGTGCTCTTCACGAACATTTATGCCGCGGGTAGCACTTCAGAAATTGGCAATGCCAGCATCTTCGCGGGCTATCCTGCCTTGCCAGAGATCTCTATTTCCATGCAGCCAGATAAACACCGAAAACTTCCGTCGATCAATCAAGACCTTCAGAAGTGGGGATATACTTCACATTACCTTTTTTCTGGAGATTTAAAATACGGAAACATCGGAGGATTTTTCATCGACCAGGGTTTTGATGTCGTTGAAGATGAAAATGAATTCCCCACGAACCTTCCACATGGGAAACTCAATTATTACGACGAGGCCTTATACTCCTTATTGCTCAAAAAAATCAATCACACGAAAGGGCCATTCATGCACTGCGGCTTTACGGGTAGCACCCATTCACCCTATGATTTTCCCGAAGGAAAAGCACCTAAATGGAAAGGTGCCGAAGCGAAATTTATGTCGTCGGTGTTCTATGCTGACTATTGCTTAAATAATTTCATCAAGGGCTGCAAAAAGGAAAAATGGTACACGAACACGATTTTCGTTCTTGTCGCCGACCATGGACATGCATCGCCATTCAACACCAACCCAAGCGTGGCTCAATTTTTTCGAATTCCACTTTTGATTTTTGGTGAACCCATTAAAAAAGAATACCGCGGCACACGCATCGATGCCGTAGGATCGCAATCTGATATTGCCACAACGCTACTGCGTCAGATGCATGGCGATGTAAAACAGTACACATGGAGCAAGGACTTACTTAATCCAAAGGTTCCGCAATTTGCCTTGCATACCGTCATCCGAGGCTACGGTTGGGTAACACCTAAAGGGCATTTCACGTGGCATATGGACGGAAAAATGTTCCAAGAGAACACCTTCGATGCACAGCACATCGGAAAAGAAAAGAAGCGTTGTCACGCTTTCATGTCTCTTCTTTATGAGCAATACAAGTCACTCTGATTTTCCGTGAAATGAATATCTTTAGCACGTGAAAATCCTAGTTGTTCGTTTCAGCTCCATTGGTGACATTGTGCTCACAACACCCGTGCTTCGTGCCATCAAAACACAGCGGCCTGAGGTAGAGATACATTACTTGACGCGCAAGACTTACGCATCACTTCTCGAGAACAATCCACACATCCACCACCTGCATACTTTTGATCAAAGCATCAGCGAAATACTGCCAATGCTCAAAAAGGAACGGTACGACCTCATCGTTGATTTGCATAAGAATTTGCGCACATTCGGATTGAAACTTAAGTTAAGAAGGCCATCATCCAGCTTTGAAAAGGAAAATGTCAAAAAGTGGATTTTGGTCAATTTCAAAAAAGATCTACTTCCGAAAGTGCACGTCGTCGATCGCTATTTCTCTGCAGTTAAAGGATTGAAAGTCATTTCGGACAATAAGCCAGGAGAATTATTCCTTTCGCCTGAACAAACAGTGGATACGAATGATCGATTCGATGTGCTGCCAAAAAAATACACTGCTGTAGCCATTGGTGCTCAATTCGGAACGAAACGATTGCCCGAAGACCTTGTCGCGCAAATCATTCAACAAAGTTCAAATCCTATCCTCATTGTGGGGGGTCAAGAAGATCGTGAACGCGGGTATCGTATTTGTGAACTATGTCCTGATCGAAAGGTAATCAATACCTGTGGTGAATTGTCCATCATGCAGTCCGCATCCATCGTTGCTCAAAGTTCAAGCTTGTTGACAGGAGATACCGGCATGATGCACATTGCAGCATGTTTCGATGTGCCAATTGTGAGCGTTTGGGGAAATACTGTGCCTGCACTGGGGATGTATCCGTATTATCCAAATCATTCAGAAAAATACAGCATACATGAAGTCCTTGACTTAAGATGTCGGCCGTGTTCAAAAATAGGATTTCAGGAGTGCCCAAAGGCGCATTTCAACTGCATGAACTTGCAAAATAGTGCTGCGATCGCTGATGACCTTGAAAATCGTTCAAGACAAACGAACTGATTTTATTCGTCGCCCAAAAACAATTTTTTCAGTTCCGTTGCCTCTGATGGCTTCATCTTTCCGGCAAGAATAAGGCTCAATTGTTTTCTGCGCAAAGCTCCTTCAAAGCGGTCCTTTTCCTCTTCTGTTTCAGGGATGAGTTCAGGCACTTGAATGGGTGCACCGTATTGATCAACGGCAACAAAGGTATAAATGGCTTCGTTGCACTTCTCGCGTTGACCTGTAATGGCATCCTCCACAAAGACATCCACAAAAATCTCCATGGAGGAACTAAAGGCGCGAGAAACTTTGGCTTCCAATGTCACAATAGACGCATGGTTGATCGGCTTCTGAAACGAGACATTATTCACCGATGCGGTTACAACTACCCGTTTGCTGTGTCGGTGCGCTGAAACGCTCGCTATGACATCCATCCAGGCCAACAATTGTCCACCAAATAAATTGCCTAAGGTATTTGTGTCATTGGGCAATACAACTTTCGTAGTGATGGAAAGTGTTTCGGCTGCGCGTCTCGATTTCATGAAAACTGTTTTGACAAAAGTACACTTTTTAACAGTGAAGTTTGCGCAAGATTTAGACAAAAACAAGCGTCCATGATAAAAACTATCGTCTTCATTCACCGTGATCCTGAAATTATTGACTCAAGCATTCCGCATCAACATCCTTTCTTTATCTTTGTATGCAATCTGATGTCGTAGCCACCTATTGCCACAATTTTGTCCCACAATTCAACCAACACGATGTTGCCACTTGTTCATTACGTACCGCTCGGATTAATCGACTACAAAGAGGCGTGGGACCTTCAGGAAAACCTATTCAATACCACCATTTCTCAGAAAATTGAAATCCGCAATGGAGCAACAGACATCGTGACCAAAAATCACTTGTTGTTTTGTGAACATCCTCATGTATTTACTTTGGGAAAGAGCGGTGACGAAGGGAATTTGCTCTTAAACGAAGAGGGGCTTGATGCCAACAACGCGACATTTTATAAAATCAATCGCGGAGGTGACATCACGTACCACGGTCCCGGACAACTTGTCGTTTACCCTATTTTTGACCTCGACCATTTCTTCACAGACATCCACAAGTACATGCGCTTTTTGGAAGAATCGGTGATTTCGACCCTTAGAGAATTTGGCATTGAGGGTGGACGAATTGATGGCTTGACGGGTGTTTGGCTTGGAGGAGATACACCAAGACCTCGAAAAATTTGTGCAATGGGTGTGAAAAGTTCACGCTGGGTCACGATGCACGGCATTGGATTTAATGTCAATTCCGACTTGAGTTATTTCTCACACATCATCCCTTGCGGGATCGATGACAAGGCCGTGACTTCCATGCAACATGAACTCGGGAGGCCAATGGATATGGCTGAAGTTGCGGAAGTACTTAAGCAGAAATTGGCTGAACAGTTCAACTTCACCTACACCGAATAAGTATGGCAAAGTCAATGAAACGGTTCCTGCGCATTCTGCTCTTCACATTTATTGCAGCGATTCTGCTTTTTAATGTGTTCATTGTCCTTTCAGGGAGATATTATCTTTACACTGGCGTCTATCAGACCTATCTTCAAGGACGCATGGGGCCGGGAATATACGACCTCCACAACTTTCCATACCGCACCCTAGAACACTCCACACATCCAAAGCCTTGGAAAAACAGCCAAGAATACAATGCCATTCAACCGAAAAAGGCAGACATGGACTACCTAAATTCCCTGGGGACGAGCGCATTTTTAGTGATCAAAGGAGACGAGATTGTTTATGAGTATTACAACGAAAGTCATTCGAAATCAACGGTCAGCAACGCCTTTTCAGCAACAAAAACTGTGATAGCCTTTCTTATTGGAATTGCCATTGACGAAGGGAAAATCAAAAGTCTTGATGAAAAAGTAGGCAACTATATTCCAGAATTCAATGAGAAAGGAAGAGAAAAAATCACGATACGCCATTTGTTGGTGATGGCATCTGGATTGGATTGGGAGGAGAGTGGAAAAAATCCTTTGTCAGAAAATGCTGAATCCTATTACGGCACGGATCTCTACGGACTCGTCACACGCCAACATGTTGTTGCTGAACCTGGAAAGGTATTCAACTACCAAAGTGGAAACACCCAATTGCTTGGATTCGTATTAAAGAAAGCAACGGGTAAATCAGTATCAGCATATTGCAGGGAGAAAATCTTGGAACCAATCGGCGCTGAGAGTGATGCGTATTGGAGTTTGGACAAAGAAAACGGTGATGAGAAATCCTTCTGTTGTTTGTACGCCACGGCGCGGGACTTCGCCAAATTGGGTAAAATCCTCATGTACGATGGTCTAGTTGACGGCAAACGGATTGTTTCCGAAAAGTTTGTGCGCGAAGCCAAGGAACCAGCTAAAATCCGTACCGAGGAGGGTTGGAAGAATTTGCGCTATGCCCTTCATTTTTGGGTCTATTACGACAAGAAATCGACTGTTCATTATTTCCGTGGACTGAAGGGACAATACATCATCACCGTTCCTGACGAGGACTTAATGGTTATCCGCTTGGGAAATCAGCGCGATCAAAACTACATTATCCCCGAAGATAAAATGAACAATCAACCTTACATTAAGCGCCATTTGTATCAGGTTGAACATTCCGTAGATGTATTCCGTTATTTACAAATTGGAAGAGACATCACTTCAAAAAAATAGAATTATGCGCGAAGAATTGCTAGGCCCAAAAGTTGAAAAGGTAGGAGTTGCCATCATTGAACAAATCGATGAAGAGGGAAACAGGATGTATTATGCCTATCTATTGAACCTTCGCGATGACATAATGGAAGGTATCATTATCACCAGTACTGGCTATGGTGAAAACGCAAATACCGGTGAAAAAATAAAAACATCAACCCTTCGTCACTCGCTGGAAGTTCTTTTGCCTCAGGAAGCAGCAAAGATAGAACCCCTGATGGAAGATGTATTCGCTTTGTCTAATGAATATTGGGTAAGTTTTTGGGTGAACGAGATCATGTACGACAAGAAATTTATCTTTTTGCCAGAAACAATTACGCCTGACAAAATGAAGCACATACCACTTTTGGGCGAAAAAGGAATCCTAATCAGCTAATCAGTGCTTCAACTTGCTTTGGCAAATCACTGATTTCATGTATAAAATCCTTTACGAGGTCTTTTCGGTTATTGACTTGAACCCCTCCTGCAAGCACGGGAATTTTAGTACATTCATTTCTTAGCCTTTTGAAATAACATTGCATAAAGTTGTCATCTACAGCGGTCAACCAAGCCGTAACCATTGTTCGTGGTGCAAGTTGCTCAACGCATGAAATTAAGGCATCATAAGGAACACTTTGACCCAAATAGACGGTAGAAAACCCTTTGTCACGCAGCATAAAATTGTAAAACAACAAACTGATTTCATGCTGCTCATGTTCGGGAAGGAACAAAAGTGCATCCACCGTTTTTTTCTGCGAAATTGGCAAACGATCTGTTTCGGAGATTACCTTTTGACGAATCAAGTTTGACATGAAATGCTCTTGTGAAGGATTGATGCTACCCACCAACCACATAATACCTATACGGTCCAAAAAGGGAATCAATTTATCGGTAAATGTCAACGTAAGGCCAACAGATTGAATCAAATCGTTTAAAGTATCATGAAACAAACGTTCATCCATTTCAATCATAGCCACGATGAGACGCTCGACGGCAACATCTTCAGCATTCTTCCCGTTGCACTCCATGACATTGTCGTGAAGCTCTCTATCAGTCATTGTGGCAATCTTGGAAATTTTAAAACCACAACGATTCAGAATGGAAATATTGATGCAGCGAGTGAGATCATCGTCAGAGTAAGAACGAATTTGTGTGTCTGTTCGTTCAGGGGAAAAAAGATCATATCGTTTTTCCCATATTCGAATGGTGTGCGCTTTAATGCCACTCAACACTTCTAAATCACGAATTTTATATTCTGCCATAGCCACTCTTAACGAGAAGATAAGATTCCGCCCGATCAAAAATAGAACAAAAGACCTTACAATTTGTTTAATGATGAAGATAAAACTTCCGTATATTTGTTTTGATTCAAATGAATTTTACCCTAAATTGGCTTGATCTATGGGTTACGATAATTCACACACTGCGCATTTTTATTCACATGTTGTGCGTTTTTCTTGTTTAGGGCTCTTGTTTTTCTTTACACTTACTGGACTGAATTCGTGCGGGAATGATGAAGAAACCAAGGAAAATTCAACCATTAAATTGGATGAAGACTATTACGAATTTCGAGGAATCTCATTGAATCAATACGACATTCCAGCGATGATAATGTTACCCGATGAAACAGCAAACATTGGTGCATCAACTCGTCCTGAGATTACTCACCCCGACAGTTTCTTGTGGAGCATCACTCTTGGCACGAAGTTCAAATTGTACATTGAGGACTTTGGAGATTACCGAAACAGAGTGAGCAACAAAAGGAAAGAACTGAAGGAACAGACCTTATTCAACATTCAATACCTCTACCAATCGAGCGATCTGATTGTTTACGAACGCACCTTGATTGTTCGAGGCTCTAAACAAGCCTCACCAGCGGTTGGTGTTGAGCACAAATCATGGCATGTTTACGGGCAAAAAATCATTGACGGAATCACCTATGAACTGCGCAGCAAAGACGAGGGCTGCAGCAAAAATATCGCTGTCCTCATGGCGAAATCCATCAAATCATTCAAGGCACTCGATCAGCAATAAACATTTCGTCGCTGTCAGTCGTTCATTCTTCTGAACATCTTTACTAATTTTATGTCATGGAATTGAACCGTGAAAATGTGCTTGAGGTGCTGGGTGGAATCACTGAGCCAGAGTTGAAGAAAGATATCGTGACCCTAAACCTTGTCGAGGGGCTGGAGCTAGGCGTTCACTCCATATCGCTGACTGTTTACGTGTCTAATCCAGCGCTACATGCACGGAAACGCATGCAAGAAGCGATCGATTTCAATTTAAAACGTGTTTTCGGAAAGGACACTGAAATCAATTGTCAAGTCGCAACCATTCCCGCAGAAGCCAAGCAATCACGCCGAAAAATATTGCCTGACGTGAAATTTATCGTGGCCGTCGCTTCGGGAAAAGGCGGTGTTGGAAAATCAACAGTAACTGCCAACCTAGCAGGTGGACTGACAAAATCAGGCTATAAGGTCGGGATTGTCGATGCGGACATTTATGGACCAAGTATGCCGACAATGTTTGATGTGGTGGGTGAACGTCCAACGATGTCGGATGTCGATGGGAAACCCTTGATCAATCCGGTTGAAAGTCACGGAATAAAATTGCTGTCCATTGGATTTTTTACTGAACAAGACAATGCTGTTGTGTGGCGTGGACCCATGGCAGCGAAAGCCCTGAATCAATTGTTCACCGATGCGAATTGGGGTGAATTGGACTATTTGCTGATTGATTTACCACCCGGAACGGGAGACATTCATTTGTCTTTGCTGCAATTGCTGTCCTTAGATGGTGTCGTGATTGTAAGTACCCCACAAGAAGTAGCTTTGGCTGATGCACGACGTGGAATCAATATGTTTCGTATGGAAGGCGCCAAAGTTCCAATCGTCGGAATCATCGAAAACATGGCATGGTTTACACCAGCTGAACTGCCTGAAAACAAATACTATATCTTCGGACGCGACGGCGCAAAAAATTTGGCTGAAGGCATGAATGTTCCCTTTTTAGGGCAAATTCCCTTAGTGCAAAGTGTGCGCGAAGCAGGTGATGCGGGTAGACCTGCGGTTTTTCAAGAAAATAGTCCATCAGCAAAGGCCTTTGACGAATTAGTTCTTACTTTTGTCCACGAACTGAATGCAATACATCAGAAAAAACCAGCAAAGCACTAAGCCATGTTGAACAAGCAAGAATTGACCGAAAAAGTGCTAGGCGCCCTAGAACAATTGCGACCTTTTTTGATGGAAGATGGAGGCGATATTGAATTGGTGGAAATCACCGATGATGCCATTGTTCGCGTGCGATTGCTAGGTGCCTGCAGCGATTGTTCAATGAGCATGATGACACTCAAAGCTGGGGTGGAAGAAGCGATTAAAAAAGTAGCTCCAGAAGTTAAAGCCGTTGAAGCAATAAACATCACAACTTTCGCGTAACATCCGGATGAACGCTCGAACGAAACTTGGCATCATCGTCCTTTTCGCTCTAGCTGCCACGGTTGTTGTCAATGAAATTAATCTCACATTTCTCGAACCCCATTATCCCTACAAACAAGGCTTAATCACCACGGCTGACGAGTACAGTTATTTCTCAGCCGCTGAACAATTGTTGAAAACGGGGGAATGGAATATCAACAGCACGGGTGAAAAAGCATACATCCGCACGCCAGGTTACGGAATCATTTATTTTGTCGCACTAGCACTCGGTGGATCACACGCCTTTTTTGTACTCAAATGCATTCAATTGCTGTTTTTCGCAGGAAGTATCGTTTTTTTCTTTCGGCTTTCGCGCTTGTTTACTGATGAAAAAATTAGTCTGCTCGCCACCGCTATCTATGCTCTTCTACCCTGTTTTTCTGGATTTACCTATTACACCTTGTCCGAATCTGTATTGCCCTTTTTCGTGCTGGGGTGGCTCTATGCCTTGATGATCCGAACAGATAGAAACCAATGGCTGATGCTGCTGTTTTCGACTGCTACACTCGTCATGATTCGACCGCAACTCATTGTTTTTCCGCTCGTCATGCTCGGATATTACGCCATCAAACGAGAGAAAGCCGCATTCGCACTTCTCCTTGGACTACTGCCCTTCGCGGCTTGGCAAGTCCGCACCATGACCATTATCGGCGAATGGCCCGGACTACATCCGATTTATTCAACCAACAACAATTCCTTGTACCGTCCGCCACATCAAGAAATGACCGATGTGTTTCGCATTTGGGAATACCGGGGCGATGTGTTTCATGGCAACATGGGTTTGCTGTCGGGAGATACCACTCGATTGGCCCGAGAAAAGGTATTGCAAACGGTGCCAAAAGGCTATCAAAAAGCACTTGAACCCATACTACAGGAATTTCAGCAATTCAGATGGCGACAACAAAGCTATGCTGGAAAAGCATTGCATGGCTATTTACCCGGCGAAAAGCAACTGATTCAAAACATCCGCCAAGTGCGCGACAAATTCAGTGCGGAACATAAGGTTGACAA
>CAMBMC010000025.1 GCA_945868555.1 Chitinophaga pinensis
AGGCCCGCGAACAGATGCTTATGGGCTTGTTGAAAACACAAACAAGCTATGTGATTCGTACAAATGTCCTTGGCCGAATCACCTACTGGAACAATAAATTTGAGGAAGATTATAGATGGGCATACGGTGCTGCAGGGATTAGCAATGGATATGTCTTATCGTCAATCTGCACGTACCATCACGAGCGTGTGAATGAGGCTGTTGGGAAGTGCCTAGTGAATATTGGCGAGGTGATTCGTGTTGAATTGGATAAACCAGGAAATAATGGACAAATCAATTCCACACTATGGGAGTTTGTGTGTTTAACGGATGCCTCTGGTTTGCCGAACGAAATTCAATGCATGGGCCTTGACGTTACTGAACAGCGACAGGCAGATGTGCGAATCAAAGAAAGTGAACGCAAATACCGCTCCTTGTTTTTCGATTCACCAGAAGCTTATTTGATTCTTCAAAATGGAATTTTTATTGAATGCAATTCTTCTGCATCGACATTGATTGGTGGTGATCGAAGTGATATCATCGGGAAATCACCTGACATGATTTCGCCACCCTTTCAGTCCGAAAATCAATCCTCACTCGATTTAGCGAAGCATTACATCGGACAAGCAGAAGTTCAGAAAGTTGTTGAATTTGAATGGATTCATTCGCGAATGGATGGTTCAGAATTTCTGTCTCTCATACGCCTTTCGAACATGCAATACGATGGTGAAAAGGCCATATTTGTTGTGATGCGGGACATTTCTTTGGAAAAGGAGTCTGCCGAACAGCTCCGCAAATTGTCGCATGTAATCGATCAAAGTCCAACCAGCATCTTCATCACCAATATGTCCGGTGAAATTGAGTATGCAAATCCAGCAACATCATTCAATAAAGGGTATACTCAGGAGGAAATCATTGGGATGAATCCGAAAAAATGGAAATCTGAGGACGCTTCGGAAAGTCTATACCAAACCATGTGGGGAAACATCCTTGCAGGAGAAAAATGGCAAGGTTATCTCAAAAATAAGCGAAAGGATGGCACAACCATGTGGGAATACGCGACCATCTTTCCCATTCAGAATAGCTTAGGTGAGACAACAAACTTTGCTTCCATTCAAGAAAACGTTTCGGAATTGAGGGAAATAGAGGAGTCCTTGATGATCAGCGAAAATCGATTGGCGAAAATTGCGGAGCAAGGAAAGTCTGTCATCTGGGAAATCAACTTGGATGGTCTATACACTTATATTAGTCCATTGTGTTTATCTGTTTTTGGCTATACCGTTGAAGAAACTGTCGGAAAAAAGCACTATTTCGATTTATTCCCTGAGGACTTAAGGGAAGAGTATATTGCCTCAGCAACAGATTTACTGCAGCGTGATGAGAGCTTAATTGATTTTGAAAATCAAATCATCACAAAGTCTGGCGAGCAAATTTGGGTTTCTACAAATTGTACGGCGATCACAAATCACCAAGGAGAAGTCATAGGCTATATCGGTGCAGATACCGAAATCACTGAGCGTAAAAAGTACGAGCAAGAAATAATCGAACTCAACGATAGCCTCGAAAAGAAGGTAGAGCTTCGTACCGAAGAGATGGTAAAGATGAACAAGGATCTTATCGAGGAAATTTCATATCGAAGCCGTGTTGAGGAGGAGTTGAAATCGAAGTCGGAGGAGTTGGAAACATTTTTCTCAGCTGCTCAAGATTTAATGTGCATTTCTGACCTCCAGGCAAATTTGGTAAAAGTGAATGCAGCATGGAGGAGTATTTTGGGCTACGAAATATATGAATTGGATGGATTCAGTTTCATGGATTTCGTGCATCCCGACGATGTTGCGAAGACCGTGGAAACCTTGGAGCAGTTGAACACGAAAAAATCGATATCCGGTCTTGTCATTCGCTTGATGACAAAAAATGAGAATTTCCGTTTTTTCGAATGGAGCGCCGTACCTGTTGGTGGGTATGTTTTTGCCGCTAGCCGAGACATTACTGAACGCCTAAAGCAAGAAAATGAATTGAGAAACGCACAAGATTTGGCCAATCAAGCCAACAAGTCAAAAAGTGATTTCCTCTCGCGCATCAGCCATGAATTGCGCACACCGATGAATTCTATTCTCGGATTTGCGCAGCTTCTTGAAATGGGATCTTTGGATGATACACAAGAACACAGCGTAGGACATATCCTTCAAAGTGGAAAACACCTCTTGAATTTGATCAATGAGGTTTTGGAGATTTCACGCATTGAATCGGGACAAATGTCTCTTTCCATGGAACCAGTTTCGGTCAATAGTGTCATTCTTGAGATCATTGACTCGCTCAATCCATTGGCAGCTTCACGGGGCATCACCATTCATGCAAACTTTCTCATAGGAGAAGGGTCCTACATCATGGCCGACCGTCAACGTTTGAAACAAATCATGATGAACCTGTTGAGCAACGCTTTGAAATACAATCGTCTAGATGGAATGATTGAAGTCGATGTGATCGAGGGACAGCAAGAGCTTGGTGGAAAGCCAACAATACGCATCGCAGTAAGCGATCAAGGGAATGGAATTAGTCGAGACAATCTGGAAAAAGTATTCCTTCCATTTGAGCGCATTGGTGCTGAAAATACAGAAATAGAAGGTACTGGACTTGGTCTTGCAGTTGTAACACAATTGACCGAATTGATGCAAGGTGAGCTAGGATTGGAAAGTAAATTGGGGGTGGGGAGTACGTTTTGGGTGGAATTTGCTTCGGCAAAGGAGCGGGTATTGGCGAATATGGGACAATCCAGTCAACAAAAAAGCTTGGAAATGAATCCACACCACGGCAGCATCCTGTACATTGAAGACAATAGCGCCAATGTCGACCTCATTCAACAAATTGTTGACATGAAACTTGCAGGTGTGAAACTCATCACCAATGCATCAGGATTAAAAGCTGTGCAGCTTGCGTCAGAACTTCAGCCAGATTTAATCCTACTCGACCTCAACTTAATAGATATTCATGGATCCGAAGTGATCCAACGTCTTAAAAAGGAGCCTTTGACGCGAGACATTCCCGTGGTGGTAATCAGTGCCGATGCAATGTCCGAACAAATAGAACGTTTGATGTCTCTTGGAGCAAATAATTACCTAACAAAACCAATTGACATTGGTCAATTCCTCAAGGAAGTGGATAAATACCTTTCATAAATCATGAAGATGGAACTTACAAATTCGAAAATCTTAATCGTCGATGATCAAGAAGCCAATGTGAGAATTCTTGAGAGCCTGCTAGAAATCAAGGGCTTTAAGCAAGTAAAATCAACAACGGATTCGCGACAAGTGGAGGATCTTGTGCAGTCGTTTTCTCCCGATTTGCTCTTATTGGATTTAATGATGCCCCACATGTCTGGATTCGAAGTGATGGAACGCCTGCGCGGAAAAGAAACAGAAGGAAATTTTATGCCCATCTTGGTCTTGACAGCCGATTCAACCAAAGAATCCAAGGAACAGGCCTTGCACCTTGGGGCGACGGATTTTCTTACAAAGCCATTCGATTTTACAGAAGTATTGCTCCGAATCAATAACTTGTTAATGATTAGTCATTTGACAAGTTCGTTGAAAGGACAAAATGAGTTTCTGGAGGAAAAAGTAAGGGAGCGAACCGTAGAACTCGAGCAAAAGAATCAGGAGCTCGAGCAGTTTGTTTTTATCGCCTCTCACGACCTGCAGGAACCCTTGCGCATGATTACGGAGTTCTTGGGACAATTGCAATTAAAATATGGCGACACGATAGACGAACGCGGAATGAAATATATCGATTTCGCTGTGAAATCGGCTTTAAAAATGAAGAGTTTAATTGTTGATTTGTTGGAATATTCGAAGGCTGATGCTCTTATTGTTGGAGATGCCGCAAAAGTGAACCTAAACAATGTATTGGATGATGTTCGGATCTTATTGAACAGTGTGATAGAATCCAATAAAGCAGAAATCAAGATTGATATCATGCCCGAAATTAAAGCACCTGTTTCTGTGTTGCGTCAAATTTTTCAAAACCTTATTGGCAATGCAATTCGTTATCGCAAAACAGACCTTGCTCCCGTAATCAACATTCGTGCAGTGGAAAACGAAAAAAATTATGTTATTGAGGTTGAGGACAATGGACTTGGTATTCCTTTGGAATCTCAAGGGCGGATTTTTGAGTTATTCCATCGCATTCAAATGCCTGCGGATCAATTAGGTTCGGGCGTAGGCTTAGCAATCACCAAGAAAATTATTGAGCGCATGAATGGAACCTTGGAGGTAAAATCTGAAGTAGGAGTGGGTTCGGTGTTTACGATTCAATTGCCAAAGGTGTAGGATTTAGAATTCAAGATTTGATCGCTACGCGAATTTGATTGCTTCGCAAATTACAAATGATTTGTTCTGGTGTTGATTTTTTCGAATTGCCGCAGGTATCAAATTTAGAATTGCTTTAGCATCAAATTTTTAATTCAAGATTTGATCGCTACGCGAATTTGATTGCTTCGCAAATTATTAATAATTTGTTCTGGTGTTGATTTTTTCGAATTGCCGAAGGCAACAAATCATTTATTGATAGGTGATGTGATGGTCAACCACGTGCCTTTGCCTGGACGTGATTGCAAATCAACGGTCATACCACTCGCGTGGGCGCGTTGTTCCATGTTTTTTAATCCGAGACCTCTATACACCTCGTCGATGTCGAAGCCAACACCATTGTCTCGAATTTCAATCACCACGTTATTTTCTTCAGGATAAAAGGTGGTTTCAATACTCTTACATTCGCTATGTTTGATGGAGTTGTTCACGAATTCTTGAATGATGCGGTAAATGGCATATTCATCCAGTTCGATCAGCTGCTTGTCCTCCAATTCAGGATCACGAACAATGGTAAATTCGATTTTGGCGATGCGCCCTAGCCGTTGGAAAAATGCTTCAAGCCCGGAGATTAAGCCTTTTTCTAATTCAGGGGGAGATAGGTTGTAACTCATGGTTCTCGCCATGTCTAAGCTGGTTTTTACAAGGTCCTGAATATCTCCTACGACGATATCTTTCTCTTCAGAAATCCCATTCAATTGTTCGAGATAAAGATTCACGGCAACCAAGTATTGAGCAAGCCCATCGTGTAATTCTCTCGAAAAACGCGCACGTTCATCCTCTTGAGTTTCATGAATGAGTCGCATCCTTTCCTGTTCAAAATGACGTTTCTCGGTTTCATCTTTTATGATGACAATATAGGCCTCCTCGTTTTTGTAATCGGCGAGTTTTGAAATCTGCTCTACAAACAATTCTTTGCCATCACACGATCGTTGACGGAATTGCTTTGAAACTTGGTGGATGATGGCATCCTTTGCTCGTTCGGCAATCTCTTCGTCTGCAAAGAAATCAACATAATTCGGCAGCTTCTCAGTATTTAAACCGTACAAAGAAGTCGCTGCGGTATTCGCATCCAGAATTTTCAAGTCTTTACGGATGATGAATACGGGCAGTGGACTCGTTTGAAACAAGGAGCGGTATTTTTGCTCTGAAAGCGTAATCTCGTCTATATTTCGTTTACGTTCAATCGAATACTGAATCGACTTCTCCATCATTTCGGTGGAGTATTCCCCTTTCACAAGATAGTCCTGCGCACCTTCTTTCAAGGTTTCAAGCGCAATATCCGTGTCGGCAAGCCCAGACATCACGATGATCGGCACGTTGCTAAACAAGGTGTTCATCGTACGAAAGGTTTCAATACCAAAGGAATCTGTCAGAAAAAGATCGAGTAAAATCACGTCAGGTGCAAATTCAGCTGGAATTTCGCGCACCTCTTGAAGACTAGGGAACACAAAAATATCCTTGCTTGAAAATCCCAATGTTACAAGAAACTCTTGCAAGAGGAAGGCATATCCTTCATTGTCTTCAATTAACCAGATTTTTAGTCCTTCGTTCGTCATGCGCAAGTTTGGAAAATTCTTTTTTGTTCCGTTATGTAAAAATATACTTAATCATTGAAATCAAGCAATCGGATTGGATTTTTGATCCTCAATATTGCCGTTTTGTAAAAATATATCGCTTCAAGCTGAGTGCATAATAGTGAATAAGTGAATTGATCGGGAATAAATTCGAGATAAAAATCGGTATAATGCACCAAAAAAAGCTCGTTTTCTAGTGTTGATTTTTTTCAATAAAATGCGATACCTGTCCTTGGTGAGGTAATGATTTGTGGATTCATACACTGCACCTGTGCCGAATTAGGTATATGCCTTGTGTTCATCTTGTGAATAGAAATATTGATTTGTGGGATTCACTGAAAATGCACCATCATTCAGCGGACAGAACGTATCATGGATTTGGAATGACCAAGTGGAAAGGTCAAAGTTTAAGTGGTCTATTGACATAATTTCACACATGTAAGATTGAATTTGGGAGTGCTTACCGAAGTTTTAGAAAATACCTGCTTGACTGCAAAGATGGTGTTTTTTTATAGTGTGTGTAATAGGTGAAAATACTTAATTTTTAAGGTTTTAAACCATTGAAAATAAGTATAAACACCCATTGTCTTGTGACAGTTTTCGTCATAGCTTTGTTAAAGTTTCGTTCCTGTCGTTGCCGAGTATGAAACCACTATTCACAATACGATGATCCGGCCTGACATGAGTCAGTGACGATCCAAAAACGGCAAGAACGGAGAACATATGGATTGGGCCATGCAGTGTAAGTGCCCATGAATTATCTCTCTGTTTAGGCAGTCGAATGAAACTCCGGGTTGCAGTACCGGAAATATCGCTCTACGGATATCAGTCCTGTTCGTAGGGGTAAAAGCGGGAGGTAACTCCCGCTTTTATTTTTAAATGTTCTTTTATTTGTTTTGGGAGATAGTGGTCGGAGCCACCAAATTCTTCACTTTTAATTCTCAATTCTTCACTTCAAGAACCTCACGTGTCCACAGCGGCAAAGCCTCCAAATCTTCAAATTCGTAATTCGTGGCTTCGAGTATGCTATCGCACCTCAGCCACCAAATTCGTAATTCGTAATTCGTAATTTTAAGAACCTCACGTGTCCGCTACGGCGAAGCCACCAAATTCGTAACTCGTAATTCGTGGCTTCGAGTATGCTATCGCACCTCAGCCACCAAATTCGTAATTCGTAATTTTTCACTCGTCTTCATTCTTCATCTTTAATTCTTAATTCTACCTTACCCCTGTATCGAATAGTACCCAAACTTAATCGCGAAAACTGTCAAATCGGCCATGTTCTTGGCTTTTGTTTTTTCAAATAGACTGCGCCGATGGTTCTCCACAGTGCGGTTGCTGATGTACAAGATATCAGCGATTTGACTGCTCGACAATCCATCGCAGATCAACTTCAAGACATCGACTTCGCGCAAGGACAATGACCTCGCATGCGCCTCTCCCAATGTTATTTTTTTATTTTCCTCGCAACTTGTGGTGATCAAGTCCGGTGTGAAGTCATTATCAAAACTAAAGCCTTTGTCGTAAACATTTTCTATTGTTTCCATGATCACTTTAAACTCACTCTTTTTTGACAAAAATGCACGCGCTCCCGAGGCTGCCGCATCATTTATCGTTTTTTCATCACAATATGAACTGTTGAGGATCACACAAATGTCAGGATAAATCTCTCGAATAATTTTTGTTGCGTTAATTCCATCGATAAATGGGATTCGAACATCTAATAGGAGAATCTGAGGTTGAAAATAACGCAGTTGCTCCATCAACTCAGAGCCATTGCTTACATCAAACAAAACATTTAAGTGTTTTTCGGAAGACAATAAATTTTTGAGTCCTTTGCGGTATACTGGATGATCCTCGGCAATACCGACCTGGATTGTTTCTAAGAGTCTATTCATAGTGTAGTAGATTATTGTAACGGGGTTTCATGATTATTTTGTAAATGGGGTCTGAAATCTAACACTAAATATAAATTAATTTCTAGCAAATCATTTTAACTCGATTGAAGATTTTTTTTTGTTCAATGTGAAAAATACTCGATTTTTTGCCCAGTAATCAGATTGTCAATGTCTTAATCTAAAGTTCTTCCTTAAAAAAGGGAGAAATTACAATCTCTCCCTTCTAATTTTTGGAATCGCAATTCGGTTTGCACACGTATTGCTTTCATTTATTGGCAAATGATGAAACCAAGCTCATTTTGGTTCTTTTCTCATGTTGAATCCATAGGTCTCTGCATACTCTAGCATGAGATTTTTCAAATCTTCTTCGTTCGTCAAGTTGTTCAACATGGGCTGAAGATTGTTGCAAAATTCCGTGGAAATGTTCTTCCCAATTTTTCTTGATGAAGGGGTAAATTCTACAGATAGCCCATTTAATCCCATGGTGAAAAAGAGCGTGATCAGCAACATTTCCGCATATTCGGGGTGATCAAGTAAACTGCAATTTTCCTCGGACTGTCCTTTCGGATGGAAGGTCAAGACATAGTCATAGGTCTTGGCCACTTGCGATTTTGGACAACAATACATATCGGCAAGATCTTCTTCATACGTGCGGATGACCACGGAGAAAACATTCAAGTACTGATGGATCCCGACGTACACATCCGAACGAACCGTATGCTCGTATTGTAAAAAAGCATCGGTGAAATCGTGTTCGGCAGTGCCCAGTTTGATCATGTTTTCAGGAAGTTCAGACATTGCGCCCATGAATTCTGGGCGCAATGTGTAGGAAGAGATGTAATAGAGATTCGGAATAATCTCCACAGAATGGTGATCAAGCATATTGTCGAGTGATTGATCCTCCGGCAAGTTTAGTGCACTGGCGCGACCTTTTCCGATGATAAACCCGTGTCCACCATAGCGTGCAAATAGATCTTTCATGGCTGTTTCGATTTAGGGCTTGTTGCTTCGGTGGGTTTCTCGTAGGGTTCAGAGATAATCTGAAGCATCACGTAATCCCCCTCATCGATTCGGAAAAGGGTTGCGGCATAGCCATTCATGTTGTCGATGAACCAGAACAAATCGCCGGCATCGTCTTTTTCGCCATTGGCAATCGTCAGTTCCCAAGGGGCTAAAATTTGGTGAATGATGGAATCGGTGTTCGCCTTGTTGTCGTAATAAAACAATCGATTTTCCCCCCACTTTGCATTGACATGGTACCACTGGCCAATAGGCACGGGGTCTTTAGAACGAACTGTTGTTAAGCCCACTTGAGCATAACTTTTGGCTGCGAAGAAGAGCAGCGCTGAAAAAAGGATCTTTTTCATGATGAAAAATTTAAAAGGTTAAATAGTTCATCAAAAGCAATCTGTGATTGGATTCCGTATTGGTTTAGGCTTCGCCTCACATCCTGTGTCCACCGTTCCTCGTCAGGTCGGTTGGCATCCGCACGCAGCGGAACTCTTGATGTTTTGCTTAGAACTTTGGTTTTAAATAAAAGTAACAGTTGACCTTCTTTTTTTTTGAATTTCCTGTGATGGGATTCCTTTGCGAAGCTTATCTTTGGAAGAAATCATTGCGCATGACCATCTATTTGGATTTTGACGGAACTGTGGTGGAACATGCCTATCCGGCAATTGGATCCCCAAACCCCAGAAGCTTAGAAGTAATTCGCCGATTGCAGGATGCGGGTCACACCATCATTCTCAATACCTACCGTGCGGATCTCAACGACGGAAGTCTAGAGGAGGCCTTTGTTTTTTTTGCTGGACAGAGTCATATCGTTCTTCCCATTACGTCTCATACACCGCTGAAAATTAATCCGCCAGCATGGAATTGGGAGGAATCAGTAATAAGCTCCATTCTCTACATCGATGATATTTGCAAAGGAACACCAATGATTCCGAACAAAACACTTCTGTATGGCCAAATGGTCGATTGGATTGTACTTGAGTCCTGGTTTGAGGATCAAGGGATCATCTGATTTCTAGAAGGACTTCTATTTAAAGATTGAATCGCTCAAGCCTTTGTTGATCTGATAATCAGTCAAGGTGATGGTAATTGTTCCTTTGTTTCCAATTTTTTTCTTTTTCTCTGCACTCGACTTATTGATGTCTGAGGCTACACTTTTTGGAAGCTTGAATTTTTTGACATCAATTTCAAATACCATCTTGCTCGGCAATCCATATTTGAC
Source organism: Chitinophaga pinensis (assembly GCA_945868555.1). GTDB lineage: Bacteria > Bacteroidota > Bacteroidia > Flavobacteriales_D > Crocinitomicaceae > M0103. The sequence goes on from CAMBMC010000025.1 coordinate 10,052, forward strand.
CTGGTCTCCATAGGTGTACGTCGTTGTTACGGTTCCATTGCTCTTGGTCGTAATTTGTGATTTCATGATTACGGAACGCTCGGGATCAATCCACAGTTTTGCCAAGATCATTTCCCCACCTGCAGAGTTTGGGATAACAGACATCAAATAGGTTTTTACGCCGCCTACAGTTACGGTATCGTTGATGACCGCGATGTAATCTTTTTTCGCCAAAAAATTATTGATATCGGTGAATCCTTGCTTGGGCATTATGGTAATGCCTTTCGATTCAACCTTAAACTTGTCTTTCTGCTTAAAATAAATCGTTGCTTCATTCGGTAAAATTTTGATCATGGGAATATTTGCCTTGATCGTCGCGGATACTTTGTAGTCTTTTACTGAATTTAACTTTGTAAGGACCTTGGTTAAAATCGCATCTACACCTTCAGCACGAGAAAATAGGGGCAGGGTAAGGAGCAATAGGAAGGGGAATAATTTTGTCATGATGTAATGTCTTTTTTATTGAATCGAATAATGGCAATGGCAACGAGCACAACATTGTGTGCTACAAGAATAATCACAGACTGGCGAATGGTTGACCAAGGAACCGGATCTTCAAAGAAACTGCGCCAAGACACCATGTGCGTGGTGAATAGATAAGGTTTAATGGAATCAAATACGCTAACATCCAAGCTGCCAATAATTGTGAATAGAATGATCACGGACATTGTTGCAACGATTGGTCCGATGGAATTCTCCGCAAAGGCAGATAGACAAATAGATAAAGAGGAAACAGTAAGGAGGGATAAAAAAGCCACACAAAATCCTGCACCAAAGCGCCAAAGCACATCCGCTTCTGGTAGAATCACGAGTCCGTCAGAATTGAGCACGATTACATCACCCGTTCCAAACAAGGCCGTAGAAACGAAGAGCGCCAAGAATCCCATCCAAATGATGATGAATAGGGTGTAGGCCGCACCTGCGATAAACTTGGATAGGACAATATTGGTTCTTGAAATTGGTTTAGTCGCCAACATACGAATGGTACCCATGGCGGCTTCGCCAGCAATTAAATCGCCTGTCACCAGGGCAACAAGCAAGGGCACATGTACAATGAGCATTTGGAGAATAATGAACGCAATAAGGTATCCGTTTAAGATATGCCCGTTGAAGGTCAAGGTCTGTTCAAAGGAGGCGGTGACAAAGGAAATGATGGATTTTCCGTCGGCTTTCATGGCAAAGATGATGATGCCAATGAGCAAGGTCAGGGCGCCTACACCAAGATATGATCTGGGTTTTGAAAGGATCTTGATGAATTCGTTCCAGGTATTTTTAAGCAACATGTTCGGATGATATTATATTCATGAAATAATCCTCTAATTTTCTTTTGGGCTCAATGGCGTGTATGGCAATGCCCGCATTCACCAACAGTTGGTTAATGAGATGCACTTGGTCCTTGTGTACGGGGAATTCCAATTCACTTGCATTGAGTTGCGTCACTTCAATGTTTGGATGAGCAGAAAGTATAACATTTTTCGCCGCCGCGGCATTGTCTGTTTCAATGCGCACTTGTAAATCATTTGCGTCCAACAAGTCTTTGACAGCACCTTCAACAATTGTTTTTCCTTTGTTAATGATGACCATTCGATTGGCAATGAGTTCAATTTCGGACAATTGATGTGACGACAAAACCACCGTTTTATTTTGTTCCGTCCGCAAACGCAAGATGAGATTTCTTATTTCAACGATTCCCTGCGGATCGAGACCTGTTGTGGGTTCATCTAAAATGATCAGTTCTGGCTGATGCAACAAGGTTTGTGCAATCCCAAGACGCTGCTTCATGCCGTGCGAAAAACCTTTTACTTTGTGCTTACCACGATCTCCAAGACCGACAAAATCAAGCATTTCAGCAATGTCTTTCTTTCCGACATTGGCGCCAGAAATTCGTGCAAAGATTTCCAAGTTTCTCTCTGCCGAAAGGTATTTGTAGAAATCGGGCTTTTCGATGATGCTTCCAATGTTTCCGAGAATCGCTGAACGTTCGTTTGCATAGGACTTTCCAAAAAGCTCAACTTTTCCGGCGTCTGGGCGAATCAATGAAAGCAAACAACGAATGGTGGTGCTTTTTCCTGCGCCATTTGGTCCGAGAAAGCCAAAGACATCTCCTCGGTTAACTGTGAATGAAACATCTTTTACCGCTTCGAAGGTACCGAAACGTTTGGCGAGATGGTCAACACGTATGATGGGTTCTGTGGTCATATAATCAAATAACAAGGGATTAAAAACATTGTTCCTAATTCATAAGAAATTAATCTATTCATCTAAATTAAACAAAGAGTTTGGGATAATTTAATTCGTGAATTTTTAATTTAAAATAGGGTTTAAATGTACTTCAACTGAAGAGTGGACTTTTGTCTAAAAATTAGGAAGATGAAAAAAATATGGATTCTTTCATGTTGTCTACTCGGTTTGAATGCCTCAGCGCAATCAATTGTAGCTTCATGGAACTTTAACTCTACTGTCAATGATGCGAACGTTGCGACGGGTGTATTGACTCCTGCGAGTGGCACGGGCACAGCAACAGGGATTGGAGGGGTTGTACAAACTTACGCTACGGGGAATCCGACGGATCTGAACCTTAGCGACAACTCCGGAATGCAAACTACCACTTATCCTGCAGCCGGAACCAATCCGAAAACAGCAGGTGTTCAGTTTGATGTCAATTCAACAGGATTTAACCGATTAATTCTTGAATTTTATCAGCGATTGAGCAACACAAGTGCGAACACTTGGACACTTCAATATACCTTAGACAAAACAGGTGTGAGCACGGGAGGGACAGTTGCCTGGACAGACGCAACGACATGGACCTTTACTCCAGCTGCAACTGGTACTGGTGATATATGGTATTTTCGCAGTTATGACTTTTCGTCGATTACAGGGTTAAACAACAATGTCAACGCAGGATTTCGAGTGGTGTCGAATTTTGACCCAATAACAGGAAATTACCTCGCGTCCAGATCAACGAGTACTTACGCGACAAGTGGAACTTCGCGATTTGATTTGATCACCATTAAGGAGGCCATTGGAACAGCTTCAATTGTTGCTGCGAGTAATGTTCAATATGTCACGGAAACATCGGGAACGATAAATGTCCCTGTAACATTTGCCAATGCAAACAATGCATCAGCGAAAGTGAAAATTTCAGTGTCTTCCTATTCGGATGCTTTAAGTAGTTCGGATTATTCATGGGCATTGACAGATACATTGACAATTCCAGCACTATTTAATGGTGTGACAAACTTCGGTATTAACATCGTGAATGATGTTGTTTCAGAGAGAGCGGAAAAGTTGATTGTGAAAATGACTCCTGTAAGTAATGCACTTGTTTCTTCAACAGATTACTATCAAATCATTTACATTAAGGACAACGATTATGTTGCACCTGTGCCAACCAATGAGTTGTACTTAACTCTATTAACAAGTTTCTCTAATGGGTCTGCTCCGGCTAACTCTGCAGAGATTGTTGCCTACGATTCGACAAACTTTAGACTTTACATTGCCAACAGTATCGCTGGCAAATTGGATATTGTTAATTTCTCTAATCCGTCAGCACCGGTATTGATCAGTAGTATAAGTATGGCGCCTTATGGTAACATCAATTCAGTAACGGCGCACAATGGAATTGTTGCTTTGGCCATTGAAAACAGTGCTCCGCAACAGAATGGTTCAGTTGTTTTCATGAACTCATCGGGTACTTTTCTAAGTCAAGTTACGGTGGGTGCAATGCCAGATATGATTACGTTTAACAGAAACTTCACAAAAGTATTGACTGCGAATGAGGGAGAACCAAGTGGATCGTATTCGACGACAGCTGCCAACAACACCTCTTTATCTGTTGATCCAGAAGGATCTATTTCCATTATCGATTTAACTCCAGGAGTTGCTTCACTTACTAATGCGAATGTGACAACGATCGGTTTGACACAATACAATGGCCAAGAAGCTGCACTTCGCGCTCAAGGAATTCGTTTGTTTAATTCTAGTGCAACAGTCGCACAAGATTTGGAGCCAGAATACATCACTGTTTCTGGGGATAATACCAAGGCTTATGTCGCTATTCAAGAGGCAAACGCAATGCTTGTTGTTGACTTGACAACCTCTACAATTGATACGCTTTATGCCTTAGGGTATAGCAATTATGCAAGTGGAAATGGGATGGATGCTTCAGACCAAACCACGGGACAAATTTTGATTACATCTCTTCCGGTAAAAGGGGCTTACATGCCAGATGCAATTACCACAATGAACATCAACGGGCAGGATTTTCTTTTCACAGCCAATGAAGGTGATAGCCGCGAATTTGGAGGCGTCATTGATGCGAACCGCATTTCAACGTTGGCATTGGATTCAACAGTTTGGACAGACCAAGCAATTGTTAAGAACAGCAAATTTATGGGTCGTTTGAATGGTCTTAAATATTCTGGGGACACAGACAACGATGGTGACTTGGATGAAATACACGTGATGGGTGGACGATCGTTCTCCATCCGAAATGCAACGACTGGTGCCTTGGTTTTTGATTCTAGGGATTTAATTGAACAAATCACTTCGACACACCCTGTATATGCTGCCTTGTTCAATGCATCAAATTCAATTGGAACCCCTGCCCTTAAAAATAGAAGTGATGATAAAGGACCTGAACCTGAAGGCGTAACTACAGCCTTTATCAATGGGTCACATTACCTCTTTGTCGGATTGGAGCGTATCGGTGGAGCAATGGTGTTTAAGGTAGATAATCCTGCCAGTCCTGTTTATGTGGGTTATTACAACAACCGTTCAACATCTTCTTCGGGTTCAGACCTTGGAACAGAAGGAATCATCTTTATTGATGCGGCAAATTCACCAAACGGTCAATCGATTTTGATTCTTGCGAATGAAGTGAGTAGCACATTGTCTATTTATCAGGTGAATACTTGTGCACAAATTGCTGGTGCGGAGATCAATTCCACAGATTTGGAAGTATGTGAAGGTGAATCAGTGACAATGAATATCAGTGGATCACCTTCGACAGCGATTCAGTGGATTCAAAACGGCCAATCTTTAACAGGTGCAAATGGATTAAACATCACGGCATCTACTCCTGGAGACTATCAAGTGGTTATTGAAAGTGATGTTTATGCATGTACAGACACCTCAACTGTTCAATCCTTGGTGGTTAACGCCTTGCCTGTTGTGAGCGCTACGGCTTCCGATTATGCACTGTGTGTTGGAGATTCTGTAAGCTTATCTGTTGCAGGTGCAGATGTGTATTCATGGACGAATTCAGTTACGGAAAACACACCTTTCGCGCCTCAAACGTCAGCTGAATATCTAGTAACAGGAACAGATATCAATGGGTGTCAAGATACCTCTTTAGTGTCCATCGCTGTTTCAGAATTGCCTTTGGTTTCTGCAAATGCTACAGATACGGTATTGTGTTTCGGTGAAAGTGTTGTTTTCTACGGAAGCGGTGCTAGCACATATTCTTGGAACAATGCCGTATCCAATGGAATTGGAATCGTATTGAATCCGTCAACTACAACCTATGCTGTGCTTGGTACAAATGCAAACGGATGTACATCAAGCGATTCAATTTCGGTGACTGTAAATCCAACACCGGTGATTGACT
>CAMBMC010000026.1 GCA_945868555.1 Chitinophaga pinensis
ATATTCTGCGTGGTAATCTTCCACATACATGGCATCCCGGTAATATTTCTCCTCAAATGCCAAGCGCACTTTATTCGCTTTAGGCAAAATGAAATGATTCATAAACAAGGAAATAACCATCAGTATTGTCGCAGAAATCATATAAGGTCTCAAAAACCGATAAAAAGGCCTTCCACTGTTGAGCATCGGTATAATTTCAGAGTCTTGTGCCATTTTTGCGGTAAACCAGATCACCGAAACGAAAATGATCATTGAAGAAAACATGTTCCCATAGAAGAGAATGAAATTGAGGTAATACTCGAAGATGATTCCAGATAGTGGTGCCTGATTGTCGATAAATTCGCTCAAACGTTCCGCCAAATCAAAGACCATCGCTAGAAGCATGATGATTCCCAGCATGAAGAAGAAGGTCGTTAGGAACTTCCGAATGATATATTTATCGAGGATAGACAGCACCTTATAATCGTTGTCCTAGTTTTGGCGTAATCGCATTTTTCCATTCCACAAACGATCCATCTAAGATTCTCTTGCGTGCTTCTTTCATCAAATCAAGGTAGAATGCCAAGTTGTGAATTGTCGCAATTTGAATTCCCAGGTTTTCACCTGTTTTTATCAAATGTCGCAAATAGGCCTTCGTATACACTTGATCCACAAATGCTTTTCCAGAAGCGTCAATTGGAGAAAAATCCATTTCCCATTTCTTATTTTTAATATTGATTGTTCCTTCCCATGTAAACAGCATGCCGTGTCTTGCATTTCGTGAAGGCATCACGCAATCGAACATATCAATTCCCAAAGCGATGCATTCCAATAAATTCACTGGCGTACCTACCCCCATTAAATACCTTGGTTTTTCCGTAGGTAATATTTGGCAGACATGATCCGTCATTTCATACAACTCTTCATCTGGTTCACCAACTGAAAGTCCTCCGATGGCATTTCCTACGGCATCAAAGGATGCAATAGTTTCCGCTGATTCGGTCCTTAAATCCTTGTATACACTTCCTTGTATAATTGGAAAAAGTGCTTGATTATAGCCGTATTTTGGTTCTGTTTGTTCCATTCGATCCATGCAGCGTTTCAACCAGCGATGTGTCATGTGCATCGAGCGTTTTGCATACTGATAATCGCAGGGATAAGGTGTACATTCATCAAAAGCCATAATGATATCGGCACCTATAGAACGTTGAATGTCTATTGCTCGTTCGGGGGTGAAAAAATGATAACTTCCATCGATGTGAGACTGAAACTTCACCCCCTCTTCATTGATTTTTCTTGAACCGGACAATGAATACACCTGATACCCACCACTGTCAGTAAGCATAGGGCGTTCCCAACCAATAAATTGATGGAGACCGCCAGCTGCTTCGAGTACGTCTATACCCGGTCTCAAAAACAAATGGTAGGTGTTTCCGAGGATAATCTGTGCATTGATGTCATCGCGCAATTCCTGCTGATGCACACCCTTTACCGATCCAACTGTTCCGACAGGCATGAAAATCGGTGTTTCAATTGTGCCGTGATCGGTGTGCATCAATCCTACCCTCGCGCGGGATTTCGTATCGGTATGAAGAAGTTCAAAGTGCATAAAATGTTGAAAACTAAACGCCGCAAAGATAAAGCTATTTCATTAGTCCCCCCATCTTTGCATTGAAGCTTTACGACGACATGCATTTTATCCCATCTTTCGAGCCATCTGCATTTTTTTATGTCTTCCTAACGTTTGGGATCACTGCGCTCATTCACCTTATATATGTGCTTGTTATTCAAGGTAGATTCGCGTTTTACAGGCAAAAAAAATCAGCGAAGCAAGACACAACTCTCCCCCCTATTTCTCTGATTATTGCCGCACGAAACGAGTCGGACAATCTGTATGAAAATCTTCCTTTTATTTTAGATCAAGACTATCCCTTGTTCGAAGTCATTGTCATTAACAACCAATCTGTAGATGATTCGAGTCAACTGCTGCGTTCATTTCAGCACGAATATCCAAACCTGCATGTGATCGAAGTTGAGCGCAACCCTCACCTTAGACCGGGAAAGAAACTCTCCATAACCATAGGCATTAAAGGGGCGAAGTATGACCATTTCATATTGACGGATGCAGATTGTCGTCCAGCTTCGCGCTCATGGCTTCAGTTGATGGCAACATCGTTCACCGAAGAAAAGGAATTGATTATCGGCTATGGTCCCTACACGAAGTCTGAGGGATTTTTAAACGGTCTTATTCGCTTCGACACCGCCTCTATAGGCATCAGCTATTTTTCGATGGCACTATCCGGATTAACGTATATGGGAGTTGGCAGAAACATTGGCTATACTAGAAAGCTTTTTGAATCGGTCAATGGATTTCGATCACACTATGAGCTGGCGTCTGGGGACGATGACCTTTTTGTTCAGGAAGCAGCAACAAAGAAGAATGTCAGGATCAATTTCGATAAAAACACCTTCTGTTACTCTTCACCTTGCCCAGACTGGGATTCATGGATTAGACAGAAAACAAGACACTACACGACTACAGACCGTTATGAGGTTATTAAAAAATGGATGTTAGGAATATATCCATTGACCATGTTGGTCTTGCTTATTTCCTTTGTTATTTTGATGCTGAGTAATGATTTCCGATGCTTAAGTGCCTCGGTATTCATTTTCGTGACAGGTGTTAAATGGTGGATACAAGGCCGTTGTTTCTATAAATTGAACGAGGGCAGCTTAGTAAAGTACCTACCATTATGGGATATCATGTATACGATTTTGATGCCGATCATTTATTATTCATCTGAAAAAAAGGCAGCAAACAAATGGTAGAAGGCGAACACTTATCCGACAAAGCACGACATGATCTCATTCTTGTAGAAGCGGCGAAGGCAGGCAATCAAGCGGCATATGCTGAATTGATGGACCGGTATAGAGAATCGATTTATTACATGATGCTGAAAATGGTGAAAAACCAAGATGATGCCGACGATTTAACGATTGAGGCCTTTGGAAAAGCATTTAACCGCCTAGAGCAATACTCTCCAAGTTATGCATTCAGCACATGGCTTTTTAAAATAGCTTCCAACAATTGCATTGACTTTATTCGCAAGAAACGCATCAGATTCACTTCTATGGATACCGGATTCACCTCGAGCGATGGTGAAGTAGTCTATATTGAAGCCAAAGCTTCGGTTATGAATCCAGAAGAAACAATCATTCATGGGCAAAAAGTATCGCACATGCGCGTCCTTGTGAGCAAATTAAAGCCTCGTTATAGAGAGCTTGTTGAAAAGCGGTATTTCGAAGAATTGAGTTATGAGGAGATCGCGGATGAATTGAATCTTCCTTTAGGAACAGTTAAAGCACAGTTGTTCCGCGCGCGCGACTTCTTGGCAGGAATGATGGAAAAAACCAAAGACACAATTTAACCTACGCATTCGACCACCTCAATTTCATCGATAAAACCATGCTTTTTCATCATGAAGCAAATTGAACATTATTTCCCAAATCTTACAGAAATTCAAAAGAAGCAATTTGACCAATTGGGAAATCTTTACCAGCATTGGAACGAACAAATCAATGTGATTTCCCGCAAAGACACTGAGAATTTTTATGAGAGGCATGTCTTGCATTCACTTGGCATTGCCAAGGTAATCGAATTTTCAGAAGGATCTAAAATTCTTGACGTCGGCACTGGCGGTGGGTTTCCAGGTATTCCTCTAGCCATCCTCTTTCCTGATTGCCAGTTCACCTTAGTTGATTCCATTGGAAAGAAGATTCGGGTTGTCAACGAAGTGAAAAATGAGTTGGGACTCATGAATGTAGTCGCGATCCATGATCGAGCTGAAAACATTGATGGCAAATTTGACTTTATTGTAAGTCGTGCAGTAACAGCAATGCCAGATTTCATCCGATGGACGTACGGGAAAATCTCAAAGAACAAGCGAAACACATTGAAAAATGGGATTTTGTACCTGAAAGGTGGTGACTTAAGCGAAGAACTTTCAACCGTTAAACAAAAATTGAAAATCTTTAATTTGAGTGAACTATTCTCAGAAGAGTTTTTCGAGACAAAAAAGGTCGTTCACGTCAGTCTTTAACTGACAAACGAACTAGGAAAGTTTATACTTTTTGAAGAACACGTCCCAATCCCAGATAAAATTCGCCATGACCTCATCGAGTCGCTTTAAAAACAATGGGTTTGGCGCTTGCATGCGTTTGAAGTAATCATCTTGAAACGCGTTCAAACCATATTTATGAAACATCGCTTTGGACATACCATAAACCATGTTTTTTGAAGGATGATTTACACGGGAAATAAACGACTGGTAATCGCGAACAAGCTTTTCAAAATCAGCATCTTTCATATCATAAATGCGCGCTAATTTTTCAAAAATCAACTTTTCAACACGCCCTGCTTGTTCCGCTTCAAAGGTGCTTTCCAGAAAAGATAAATTACCCACGATAACGATTAAACCAAACTCACCGCTCTCTGTACTCGACATTTCAGGAGATTTCATAAAAGCAGCATCTTCATTAATGAGAGATGCTACCTCTTTAAATCCATTATCCACCGAATCAAAAATCGCGTTGATGAACACGTTTGCAACTTGGTTGTCCGAAAGTCTGCGCTTAATCAATGTTCCTAGCATAATGTCCTGTGTTGATAATACTTACTACTTACAAATTTAACGATGTAGTGAAGGGGTTGACGGCTTTGGACCTTAAGGTTTTCAACCAAGTTTTCAACACTATTCAACATATTTCAACACTTTTCGTGAAAGAATCACTCAAAAAGGAAGGGAAAGTCATTCATTGGTCTTGTCAAAAAGCCCTACTTGTCTATCCATTTTGCCAAAAAAACAGCGACATATGAAACCAGGATTAAGCGCACAAGAAGCACTACAACGATTGATGAATAATGGCACCAGCGAAATTCCAGTTGCCAAATCAAGCGGTATGTTTCGCATCTTAAAAGAAGTACTTACTTCGTGAACCAATGTTTACTCACTTGTTGTCCTTCGACGGTAAAAGAAATCATTTGTCTCCACTCAAAACCTCTAGGATTGGCGTGCCAGTCATTGCGCCACTGCGCTGAAGTTGAAAGATGTGAGACAATGTCGCAGCGATATCTGTAATTTCAATGGGGCGAAACACATTCTGAGCGGGAATACCTGTGCCATACCAAAGCAGTGGTACGTGGGTATCATAGTTAAATGCTGAGCCATGGCTTGTCCCTTTGTGTGCTGCGGGATTATCAATTTCTTTCAATAAATAGCCAGGTTCAAGAATAAACACCAAATCACCGCTTGCTTTTGGGTGAACCCCTTTTAAGACCATTTCTTGCCATTCATCTCTTGCAGCAGAACTCAAATCTGTTGGTGTGTAAACAGCTTTAACCTCTGACCACATGCGAATTTGATCCGCTACGAATTCAGCCACTTGATCAATGGTCAAATGAAGTTCCGCTATTTTTTTATGGTCCAAATAAATGTTTTGATTCTCTTCGCACAAGACCAATGGATCTCCAAATTTTTCAGTAGTCGCCTTTTTCAATAATTCAAGTGGCTCCTTGACAAACATGTAACCGCCTGGCAACTTCTTATCCACCAAGTATTGCGGAACAGGAACTACGGCATGATCAGCTGTTAAAAACAATACAAATCTATCTTTTCCGAATTGTTTTTCTAGGGTGCAAATCAATCGTGCAATCTCAATGTCCAATCGCAAGTACATGTCCTCCAATTCAATTGAACGCATTCCAAACGAATGGCCAGCAATGTCCGGTGTAGAATAGGAAATACAGAGCATATCGGTTTGGTCATCCATCCCGAGATTCTCTGACACTATCGCCTGAAGGGCAAAATTTGTAAGGTAGGAATTGGCAAAGGGTGTTACTGTAAAAAGTGAGAAATTATTTTTTCCAGCAGCAAGCGAAGTTGCATTCATTTGCCCCAAATCATAGGGAAATGTTGGTGAAGTTTTCCCTGAAAGAATCTGTTCGTAAGGAGAATCATCAGGACCTGAAGCCGTATAGCTTGAGATATCGTAAAGTGTATTCCACGATTGTTTCATGTACTTTTCCGCATTGTCACTGGCATTAAAGTCCTGCACCCATTTTGGCAATTCACTTTTAAAAAAGGTACTTGTAATGAATTTTCCTGTTGCATAATCAAACCAATACGAGCCATCGCTCAAATGTCCACCCGGTAATATGGCACTGCGGTCCTTGATGGAAACAGACACCACTTTTGCACTTGGATACGTCATTTTGAGTTGATCCGTAACGGTATAGGTTTTTAAATTTTTTGGTGAACACATACCTCCAGAAGTAATTGTCCCAACAGATTTCTCGGTCGAATCATAAACACAATTCAATACTTTTCCTGAGTTACGGTCAAACCAATCATTCCCAACGATTCCATGATTGGCTGGCGTCGTTCCAGTGTAAATACTTGCGTGACCAGGACCTGTATATGTTGGCACGTAATTGTACAGAGTGGTGCGGCAATTTGTGCCATCTTGCATGATTTTAGTGAATCCATTTTGACCAAAACGCTCCTGATAGCGATAGAGGTATTCGTAACACATTTGGTCAACCACGATCCCCACAACAATTTTGGGTTGTGCTGACTTCTGATTGAATGCTACAAGTGGTAAACTAAGTACAATGGAAACAATTAGATTTTTCATGAAGTAAAATTTGATGCTTAAAATTAGTCAAAGCAATACATTCGCGTTCATTTCACCATTAACTTTGCAATAAAAAAAGATGCTCGGATTGAAAATGGCAACTGATCCTCGATGGGTAAACATCGTGGAGAAGAACATTCAAGAAATTCTCATTGACCATGCCTTTTGCGAACAAAAGGCAGCAAGCAATGCCATATCGATGATTGTGCAATATCCACAATACCCAGATTTAGTCGATGCCATGACCGCCATTTGCCAAGAGGAGATGGAGCATTTCCATATGGTGCATCAGAAACTCCAAGAGCGCGGACTCACCCTAGGGTTCGAACGTAAAGATCCCTATGTGCATGATTTATCCGATTATTTAAAAAAATCCAAAAATACAGGTTCGCGCGCGAGCCATTTTGTCAATCAGATGTTGTTTGCTGCTATGATTGAGGCGCGCAGCTGTGAGCGATTTAAAATACTCTCAGAAGAAATAAACGATGAGGACTTGCGTGCATTTTATCGCTCTCTGATGGAAAGTGAAGCAAGGCATTATACAACCTTTTTGGGTTTTGCACGCAAATATGGCGAAGGAATTCCTGTTGAAGAACGTTGGAACGACTTCTTAGAATTTGAATCTTCTCTCATGGAGAAGTATGGGAAAAACGAATCCATGCACGGATAAAAAAAGGGCGAATGTAAATCCGCCCTGCTTAACTTTCGATTGAACTTGCTTATAATACAGCAAATTTAATTTGTCCTACTTTTCCATTCTTCACCGTTTGAAGATAGAATACTCCGCTTCGCACATGTTCAAGATCGATTAAATGAGTGCTTGTCATGATTTGCTGTGAGAAAACAACCTTTCCATTCATATCGTATACGTTTAATTCTTGTCCAATTTCCAAGCCTGAAACAACGAACTGACCATTGTTTGGATTCGGAAGTACCTTCACTCCGTTGTAAATCAAGTTGTCTATAGACGCACAATCTTCAACCGAGAGCAGCAAGTTAGATGTTCCAACGCATCCATTTGCATCAGTGAATGTCGCTGTTAAGTTTTGAGTACCCAATCCAGCGATAGTTGGATCGAATGACGTTCCAGAGACACCTACCCCAGTAACGATTGTGTTTGCAGGTGATACTGTCAATTGAATAGTCCCATCATTAATGCATACAACATTGTTTGTTGCAGAACTCGAAATTGTAACAACCGGCAAGGCATTTACCGTAATGTAGTTTGTCAGTGTTGATGTGTTTGACCCTGCAGCATTCGTTACAGTCAAAGTAACAGTGTAGGTACCTGGAGTTGCATAAACATGAGAAGGTGCTTGATCGGTAGCCGAAGTACCGTCACCAAAATTCCAAGTCCATGTTGTAGGTTGATTCGCTGAAAGGTCATTGAATAATACTGAGCTATTGATGCAAACCGAAGTTGACGACGTATTGAAAGATGCGGTAGGCGCCACGGCTGGACCTGCTTCATTGAACATAATTTTAAAGTCATCGAAGTAAAATCCATCTCCAGTTGTTCCAGTGTCAGATCCTAATTTGAAACGTACTTTGATCACTTGCCCAATGTAATCGCTCAAGCTAATCTCCTCAAGCACCCAATTCGACTGCACACCTTCGTATACAGGTTGATTGTTTGGTTGAACACTACCATTTGCGTTGGTACCTGGAACAGTATAGTTCCCACATTGACCAATCCATGTTGTTCCACCATTTGTTGACACTTGAAACTGAACGTAATCGTAATCTGCCTCAATGTTCCACTTGGCATAGTATGAAATCCCTGCAGAAGCCGCATTCGTCAAATCGATTGTCGGCACATAGGTATAGGTTTTTGATGCGATGTTATTCCCGTAATTTCCTGTTGGGCTGTCCGTGTAGGAGGTAGAAGGAGAAACAAAGGTAGATGCTGTTGTTCCCCATGTCCCTGTCCAATTGGCATTTGAGCCTGTTTCAACGGCTTGAACAGTCAGTGCACCATAGGTTTTAGTAATGGTGTCTTTTTTCACCCACATGCCATTGTCTGTCTTCAAAATGTACTTTATTTGATCGCCATACTGAATAGCTGGATTCAACACATAGGAAATCGCACCAGAAGTATTCGTCATCAAAGGAACGTTGTAGACCATTGGCGCACCAACAGACTGGACGTTCAATAAAGGCTGAATAGACACCGTAATGGCTCCATTTTCGCGTCCCAAACGTTGAGCAGTGTGCGAAAAATTACCTGTTAATGTCGCTACTGTTGAAGGATCAGCATCCTTTACAACCAAGTACTTGCGGCTGATGTGCGCAAGCACTAGGTTCGGGAATAACATATCCTTACTCGTCGCAACAATTTCTGACGCTGGCTGCCAAAATGCCGTACCCACTTCTGGTGTATGTGCAAACACAGTGTCTTTTACGCCGACACCTATATCTAGTTTATACATGTAATCATCAGAATCACCTGACGCAGGATACAATGCAGAACTTTTGATGGCACCATAGCCATTATAAAGCACCATATGGTTTGATTCTTCTTGGAAATAATTGTGGTGGGGAGCAAATTCAGCTGTAGTTGTTCCAATCGGGAAGAGAATGTCCTCTGCATAGGTGTGTGCATTGAACGCAGTGATAAAATGGTTATTTTGAACCAACCAACGAATCGCTTGAACCTCAGGCTCAGAATAAGCTGCTGTACCGCAGTATGTATCATTGCTCGTGTTCGTGCTCGTTCCTGTTGTTCCCCAGCCGTAGCCGTAATTACGATTTAAGTCAACTCCATAAACTCCACCACCATTGTTCCGGCGATTCTTACGCCACATGCCTCCTCCGTTCGCATTGGTTGATTCGTTGTACAAGTAACCATCCACGTTAATGCATGGCACAAAGTACAACTGCATGTTGTCAACAATGTATTTCACCTCATCGTTGGTGTTGTAATTTTCGAGCATGTACCACATGAAGAAAACTGTTTCCATCAAACTCATTGGTTCACGCGCATGATGAATCGCCGTGTAAAGGACCTTTGTCTCTGTACTTTCGTCCGTATTTGGATTGTCTGACATTCGCACGTAATAGATCGGGCGATTCTCACGGGAAAGAAATGTTGAAATAGGCGCTTTAGCCGTAATTAAATCTGGATAGAGTGTTGCCATCTGGTCCAATTCTGCGAGCATCTCGTTGTATTTGAGATAGCCACCCATTGTTCCTTGGTTGAAATTGCTTGGCGTAAGCGGACTGAATCCCGAGTTAGCGCCACCTCCAGAACATGTTGCATTTTTTGGTACATATCCACTTGGATCTGACATGTGTTCGATGTAATAGGCTTGAACATCCTCAATCAATACTTCATAATCGAAGTTATTTTCAATCATGATGGCAATTTCCAGATTGGAGAAATCGGAAATAAAGAAAACACCTTCCTTGTAGGTGCCATGGTCCACTGTAACTCCAAGGTCACCTAAACGCTTTAATTCTAGCGCGTCAGCAAAAACTTTAACGCGTGAATAAGATGTTTGGGCAATGCTGATTGTGCTTAAAACAGTAAAAAGGAGAGTAATTAGTTTGTTCATTTCTGGCAAAGTTTGCAGCCAATTTACTGCTTTTTTTTATCCATACAGCACTTGTTTTCTGTTTAATTAACTAGGTATGCAAAAGCCTTTGAACTAAACAACTAATAAACAGGATTTAAAACACTTATATTGACACCAACATGATGAATAATTTACATTTCATTGATCCATTTCGCAATGATTGAGAAGGCAAGATTATGTCAGTAGAAAACTCTATTTTTGGTAAAAATTCTGACCTATGCCTGAAAACAAAATCACCTTCGGAAAAATCTTTTGGCCGAGTTTATTGGCTATTTTCATCATGACCATCATTGGGTTGTTCATTTTTATGTTGATCATAGGCGGAATCATAGGCAGTTTTGGTGAATTTGGGCCAAAACCCTTGTCCATTAAAAACAACACCGTTTTGCACATGACTTTGGACGGTGAGATTGCAGAAAAGTCCAGCAGCACCTTTGATCCAACTTCCTTTAATTTGAATCGTACGATTGGCTTGAGCGACTTGCTTTTTGGGATAGAAACAGCAAAAAATGACAAGAAAGTAAAGGGGATTTTTCTTGAAGTAGGTGATTTAAATTGTGGATATGCCAGTACGAGAGAGATTCGTCAAGCACTTATTGATTTTAAATCGTCGGGTAAATTTATCATTGCCTATAATGCGGGGGAGGTCATTACGCAAAAAGAGTATTATTTAAGTTCAGTTGCCAACGAGGTGTATGCATTTCCATCCTCAGCAATGGAATTTTTTGGACTCGGTGCTGAGCTCATGTATTTCAAAAATACATTGGACAAATTGGATGTTGAAGTGGAAATTATCCGCGGCAGTAACAATGATTTTAAAAGCGCAGTCGAACCTTTTTTTCGCACAGACATGAGCGATTCGAGTCGCGTACAAATCGAACGTTATTTGGCTTCCATGTGGGAAGACATTCGTTTTGATATCTCTAAAGAACGACATGTTTCTGTTACAACACTGAATGATATTGCAGAAAATGCGAGCATTCGGAGAGCCAATGATGCTGTTAAACTCAAGCTTATTGACGGTGTGATGTACAGAGATGAAATCATCGATTTGATATCAAAGAAAATTGACTTAGACGAGGATGAGGAACCTGAATTTCAAGCATTTGAAAAATATGCACGCAAAAAATTCTATTCGGAACAAACCTTAATCAAAAAAGATGACCCCAACATAGCCGTCATTTTAGCAGAAGGAGAAATCTCTACCGATGGTGATGGATTAACATCTAAAGAAATTTGTAAATTATTTCAAGCGGTACGAAAAAACAGTTCCATTAAAACCGTTGTTTTCCGTGTAAATAGTCCAGGAGGTAGCGCATTGGCAAGCGATGAAATCTGGCGTGAGGTGGTATTGACAAACAAAACAAAGAAGGTCATCGTGTCCATGGGTGATGTCGCTGCTTCTGGCGGGTATTACATTTCAGCTCCTGGAACAATGATCTTTGCTGAACCAACAACAATAACGGGTTCCATCGGTGTTTTTGGGATGATTCCTTACATCGGAAAGATGCTTGAAAACAAATTGGGCATCACCTTCGATCGGGCTGGAACAAATGCGCACTCCATTATGTCGCTCATGAAAAAACTGACACCTGAAGAGTTGAAAATGATTCAAGAAGAAGTTGACTACACCTATATGGAATTCTTAAACCGTGTTGCTGTAGGACGCAACCTATCAGTTGAACAAGTGAACATGATTGCGCGTGGACGCGTTTGGACAGGCAGAGATGCACTTGAAATAGGTCTTATCGATCGCTTAGGCGGTCTGTCTGATGCCATTCAATTTGCGTCAAAAAAAGCAGGAATCAAGGATAAAAAAGTATTGTACTATCCATTGAAAGAAGATGACATGTGGCAAGAACTACTTGAGGATTTTGAAGAAGAAAATGGAGATCTGGTCATGACGCGAAGCAAGCTGCCGGAGGTTCTTAACTCTTCCTACGAATCATTGTTGCGTATGAGCAATCGATTTGGTATTCAAATGCGTTTACCATACGAGATAACGATTCATTAACCATTGTTCCTGCGGTGGTAATTCCGTTTTTTACTGGTCCAATTGTACTGACGCTTCTTACTGAAGTTGCTCTTGTAAACTGGCTTTATACGATAAACCAATCCGATCGTGTGTTGCACATAATCTGTTTTGGATGTCCAAATGTCACTTACCAAACCAAGTTTCCCAGCTGTTTGCAAGCGAACCCCCCAACTTTTAGAAAACCATAAATTTGCACCCAAGCTTATACTGACCATTGGTGTAAGTGATGCAGACATTGTTTGTCGGTAGGTCATTCCAGCACCAAAAGCAAAATAGAGATCAAGCCATTGGGCATAATAGGCCATGCGCGGCAAAAAACTATATTTAAATGACGCATCTAGAGCAGCAAAAACACCCTTTACCCCTGTCGAATCATTGATCAACTTTGATGTCGAATAGCGGTTGTAAGAAAAAGCGCCATCAAAGCTCCATCCTTTTTTTAAATACTTGTCAATGGATAAGGTCGTCGGATAATAAAGGTAATTCCAGGAGTTTTGATAATCTAGCAATTTGGAAAATGCCAGTCCATTATCATCGACCACGTTCCATCCAAGGCCAAACATCCATCGGTATGGATCATTTTTTCGTCGTAGATATTGTGATTGAGCATTTGCAGAAACCACGCACCCACACATGGCAAGTGTAAAAAGCAGGAAAGCAAATTTTCTCGTGTTCGATCTCAACATAAATTTTTGTTCTCGATGATTTAATTCTTGCAAAGGTAAGGAAGTCCCAGAAAAAAAGAAGCCCCCGAAAATTCGAGGGCCTGAACTACATCTTTTTAATTACTTCGAAGCGAGCTCAACGAAGGCATCATATGAGATTTCTTTCTCTGACAATTTCACAGTGCTTTTGAAATAATCTGTTAATTTTTGCTCTGCGAGCATATCGTAAATTCTTGTTGCCTCCTCTTTGTTACCAAGAACTTGAAGAGCTGATTGCGTCAATTCGTTATCGTCAGGTGCAGGAATTCCGTACTGCGCATAATTGCTTACCAACAATCCTTTTGTGAACTGGATTACCTCTTGGTTATCCAACTTGATTTCATTGTTTTTAAAGATACTTGTTTGTATCAATTGCCATTTTAAGCTTTTCGCATAACCATCGTATTCCGCGGTCAATTGTTCGTCAGAAATTGGTTTATCATTGGATAATTTAATCCAACGCTTCAAGAATGCGTCAGGCAATTGAATGGCCGTTTTCTCCAACAACTCGTCATAAATCGTACGTGTCAACAAGCGATCTGAATCATTTGCAAACATATTTCGAAGGTCTGCAGCAACGCGTTCTTTCAATTCTTTTTCAGACGAAATAGCTCCCTCACCAAACAAACGGTCAAAAAGTTCTTGATTGAGTTCCGCGGCTTGCATTTGTTTGATCTCATTGATTGTCATTTGGAATTGATCAGAAATTGTTTCCAGTGCAGATTCCTGAATACCAAGCATTGATGCTGTATCGCCTCCACCGCGAGAAACATGTGCTGGATTTACACGCACTTTGTCTCCAATTGCTTTTCCCTCTAATGCTTTTTTCGTAGCAGCATCCTTCACAAATTCCATGGAGATGGTTGAAGAATGAAGAATTCCTCCTTCTTTGATTTCTCCATCTGCGTTGAGTTCGACGAATTGTGCCAAAATCATGTCTTTCTCACCTACAGTATCTGCTGAAATTAACTTTCCATAGCGACGAGAGAGGTCTTCGATTTGTTTCGAAATTAACGCGTCATCAATTTTCACTTTCACATGGTCGAATTTGCTTTTCGAAGACAAGGGAAGTTCAAACTTAGGGCTCAAACCAATTTCAAACTGAAAAGTGAAATTTTCGGGCTTGTCAAAGTTGCCATCCACGTCGTTACCGGCTTTTGGAATAGGATTTCCAAGAATATCGATTTTGTTTTCAGCGATAAACTTGTACAATCCATCATTGACAATTTTATTCAACTCATCGGCAAGTACACCTTTACCGTATTGTTTTTGCACGATTCCGAAAGGCACATGACCCGGACGGAAACCTGGAATCTTTGCCGTTTTACGGTGTTTTTCCAATGTTGCTTTCACCTTATTCTGATAATCTTCAGGTACGATTTCAACCTTCAACAATGCATTCAATGCATCAACATCTTGACGAGTTACATTCATTTTAATTTCAATTATAGCTTAAACAAAAATGGTCTCGTTTATCAACGAGACCATTTTCAGTGCGGATGGAGGGACTCGAACCCGCATACCTCTCGGCACCAGATCCTAAGTCTGGCGTGTCTACCAATTTCACCACATCCGCAAATTTATTTCAAATTAGGTGGTCCGACTGACGCTACCTTCCCTTCAGGGATTGCAAAGATAATGGTTTTATTTAGAGAATGAAAAATCAACACTGGAAAAAATGAATTTTGCAATGAACAATTCTTTGTTTTTTTGTGGAAAAGTCGTGATAACTGAATTCACAGTGCATAGGTGTTCGGTGTAAATTTGTAGCATTCAATTTTATCAATGATTACATTAGACCCTAAAACGCTTCCTGTACCCAAAGTCCACCAGTATCTATTAGGTGCTATTGGACCACGACCAATCGCGTTTGCATCCACCATCGATGCTGAGGGGAATCACAACCTGGCACCATTCAGTTTTTTCAATGTGTTTAGTGCAAATCCACCGATACTCATTTTCTCTCCAGCGCGCGCTGGAAGGAGCAACACCACCAAAGACACTTACAACAACGTGAAAGTGATTCCTGAGGTGGTGATCAATGTAGTGAATTTTGACATGGTGCATCAGATGAGTTTGGCCAGTTCACCCTATCCGTCTGGAACAAGTGAATTTACAAAGGCTGGATTTACAGCTTTAGCCTCCGAGACAATTAAACCAATGCGCGTAGAAGAAGCACCTGTTCAGTTTGAATGCAAGGTGAATCAAGTGATCGAACTTGGTACTGAAGGTGGCGCTGGAAATTTGGTTATTTGCGAAGTTACCCGCATTCACATCCGTGAAGAAGTGTTGGATGAACATGGCATGATTGACCAGAAAAAAATTGATTTGGTGGCCCGCATGGGCGGCAATTGGTATTGTCGTGCTGATGAGCATTCCATGTTTGAAATCAACAAACCGATAACAACATGTGGAATTGGATTCGACCACTTGCCCGCTGATATTCTCGCGAGCAGCGTTTTAAGCCGAAATGACCTTGGTCAGCTTGCTGGGATCGAAGCGCTTCCTGACGAGACCGATGTAAATGAATACAAATTGTTAGAACTAAGCGAATTGTTCGTATCTTTAGAATACGACGCGAATGCTTTAGAAAACGCCCTTCATGTGCGGGCAAAAGAATTGCTTAGTGACAACAAACTGGACGAAGCGTG
>CAMBMC010000027.1 GCA_945868555.1 Chitinophaga pinensis
GAAGTCTCTCAAGTTCCACATATCGGTATCTTGGAAACCTTGCGCTATCCTCAAGTTGTGTTGGGCATGATCGCCATTTTCTTGTATGTGGGAGTTGAAGTATCTACAGCGAGCAATCTACCGGAGTTTATGAAGCAAAAGTTGGGAACGCCAGAAAGTGCTGTTGCTCCTTATGTTTCCTTGTTTTGGGCAAGTTTAATGATTGGTCGTTGGACATCCGCTGCCGGTGCATTTGACTTGAAAGAATCGACAAAATTGAAGTTGAGCCTCTTGTTGCCGTTTGCTGCATTCGGTGTATTTGCCTTTGCCAATGTGCTTGGGGGGCATTCCATTCAATCTTTGTATCCATACCTTTTGATCGTTGTGATCTTAGCCGTGGCAGATGCCGTAAGTGAAGGAAAACCAGCGCGTCAAATCATTATTTACTCGTCTTTAGGTATTGCTGCATTGATGATTGGCATTTTCTCTAGTGGAATGACAAGTGTCTTTGCCTTCATCTCTGTTGGTTTATTCTGCAGCACCCTTTGGCCATGCATATTTACATTGGGCATCGCTGGTTTGGGCGAGAAAACAAATACTGCATCCAGTTTGCTGATCATGATGATCATGGGAGGGGGAGTCATTTCTCTAATTCAAGGAGCTTTGTCCTCGGAGAAGATGTTAGGAATTCAACACTCCTACTGGGTAGGCGTTGTCTGCTTTGCCTACCTCGCATTCTTTGCATTCTACATGGGTAAAATCCTAAAGAAAAGAGGGATTTCATTCGACGCTACGGAAGGAGCTGGGCATTAAAAAGATCATTTAGGCATAACATTTTTTCGTAACTTAATATGAAAAAATTCAAATGTCAACGAATTCAAAACTACCGAATAGACGATCTATTCGTCTAAAAAACTACGATTATTCTCAAAACGGGAGTTATTTTATTACCATCGTTACTCAAAATCGAAAACATTTATTCGGCAAAATTGAAGACGGTAAAATGATCTTAAGCTCCGTTGGAAGAATCGTCGAAGAAGAATGGCTAAATACCATTCAATTACGACCTAATGTCACTTTGGGAGAATTTATCATTATGCCTGACCACATGCATATGATTGTAACCATTACCACTCAAGTCGAAAAAAAAGATAACGATGAATGGATTCATTCGAATCCAAAAAGCCCTTCACATACCATTGGCGCAATAATCCGCGGATTTAAAGGCGCTAGCACAAAAAAGATAAATCTTTTTCTAAATTCTTCTAGAACGGGCGAATTGCTATTCGCCCCCTCTTCCGAATTGCTATTCGCCCCAAGGATGGGCGAATGGCAATCCGCCCCATCCTCCCCAAATAAAATCTTTCAGAGAAATTATTACGAGCATATCATTAGAAATCAGAGAGATTATCATCGAATCGAAAAATACATTATTGATAACCCAAGGAATTGGAAGAAGAAAAAGAAGAAAAAATTGAATTTAAAGAGTGAAGATTAGCTAAGAATAAAAAAGACTTACTTCTCCTTTATTTTCCCAACCGCACAACCTTCACATTTCGCATCTTTACGCACGAATTTCGTATAGAATTGACGTGCAAGAAAGATACTTGCAGCGGTTATCGAAATGATGACGAGTACCTCTTGCATTAGGACAGTAGGTTGAAAGTGATTAATGCACCGAAGTAAGCCAAGGCACCCATAAATCCTATTTGAATCAAAGGCCATTTCCAACTGTTGGTTTCGCGTTTTACCACGGCCAAGGTCGCCATACATTGCATGGCAAACACATAAAAGACCATGAGTGATGCACCGGCTGCTAGTGTGTAGACTTTTGATCCATTAGCGCGTTTTTCATCACGCATTTTATCGATTAGCCGTTTGTTTACATTGTCCGTTTCATTCACCGAATAAATTGTTGAAAGCGAACCGACAAACACTTCGCGCGCGGCAAATGACGTGATGAGTGAAATGCCAATCTTCCAATCGTATCCTAGTGGCTTGATTACAGGTTCAATGAAATGTCCAAGGTGTCCAATATAGGAACTCTCCATTTTGGCTGAAGCCACGCGTTGGTTGGTCTCAGCCTCTGAAAGATGCAATTCCTTTGATTCTTTTTTTGCCAACGCTATATTTTTCTTCATGGACTCGCTTGGGCCATACGTAGCAAGTGCCCAAAGTAGGATGGAGATCGCTAAAATCACCTTTCCCGCATCGAAAATAAAAACCTTTACTTTTTCCCAAACCGTTATACCTACATTTCCCCATCGAGGCGATTTGAAGCTCGGTAGCTCGAGCATTAAGAAGCCTTTGTCGCGCGATTTTAAAATAATCTTAAGAATGACTGCAACCAATAATGCGGCAACCAAACCCAAGGTGTACAGTCCAAAGAGAACAAGTCCTTGAAGATTAAAGATTCCGAGAATCGTAGTCTTGGGAATGACCAAAGCAATCAGCAGTGTGTAAACGGGAATGCGCGCACTACAACTCATCAATGGGGCGACTAGAATGGTGATCATTCGCTCTTTCCAATCGGCAATGGTACGTGTCGCCATCACGCCAGGAATGGCACAGGCGACGCTCGACATCAAAGGTACAATGCTTTTTCCATTCAAGCCCAAAGGCCGCATGAGACGATCCATGATGAATACCACGCGCGACAAATACCCCGTTTCCTCTAAAATAGAAATGAAGAAAAACAAGAGCGCAATTTGAGGCACGAAGACCAAGACGCCTCCAATGCCCGGAATAATTCCTTGACAAATTAAATCGGAAAAGACACCATTGGGCATGGAAAGGGATAGCCATCCTGCAAATTCAGCGAATCCTGTATCAATAAGATCCATCGGGATCACCGCAAAGGCAAAGATGAATTGGAAAACAATAAAAAGGATTGCCGCAAAAATGATGTAACCAAAAATAGGATGAACGAAAAGTCGATCAAGAGAGCTTACCGCTGCTTTCTTTTCGTGATCAATCCTGGAAAGTGACGAATCAATGACCTGATGAAGAAATGTATAGCGTGTTGCTGCTTCTTGTTCTTGGCAGGTCACATCGTCAATGGGGCAAAGCGGAATCGGAGTTCTTCGCTCAGGCACTGCTTGCGCCATGTCTGCAATGGCTGTCATCAGTCGTTCTTTGCCCATTCCGACGCGTGCATTGGTTGAAACAATGTGTGCAGCGGGGAAGAATGATTTCAATTTGTCCGTATCGACAGAGAGTCCGTTGCGCTGGGCAAGGTCTGTCATGTTGAGAACCAGAATTGTGGGAAGTCCGAGATCGTAAATCTGAGAAAACAAAAATAAATTCCGCTCAAGGTTCGATTGATCAACTACGACAACAACAACCTCTGGATAGTCATCTGCATTTTCATCGGAAAGAACGGAATAAACAACTTGTTCATCCTTTGATCTCGGGTATAGGCTATAGGTTCCGGGAAAGTCAATCAGTGTGTGCGTGTTGCCATCGATTTGCAGTGTTCCAGTTTTCTTTTCTACTGTAACACCAGGGAAATTTCCTACTTGCTGCCGCAGTCCGGTAATGAGGTTAAAAACAGAACTTTTTCCTGTGTTCGGATTTCCGAGTAGCGCAATCTTCATGGGCTATGACTTAGGCAATCGCGAGTGAAGGTTCTTCAACAAGAATCAAAGAGGCTTCATCCAGCCGCAACGATAAAATAAAACCATTGACATCAATCGCAATTGGATCACCCAAGGGTGCGCGAAACAATACAGTTACTGCTTTACCAGGGAGCAAGCCCATTTCCATCATCTTCAATCGAATAGACGAATCCACGATGGAAGTGACTGTTGCGCAGTTGCCATTTTTTATTTCTGATAATTTTGCCGTCATCGTAACCTGTAATTTACAAAAATAACGCTTAAACGGAGTTTTTGGATACCTTGTTCGAGGTATTTTACGTCGTTTTCTCTTTGAGTACAAGTCGAGCAGTGTGACGAGTGCGCTGTTCCACCAAGGTTTCTTTTCCTTCGCTTAACATCGCAAGGGTAGCTGCATTGTAATGCCGAATGGTGACGAGCTCAAGTCCTTCATTGTAGCGCACCTCATAGTTGTCGGTAAAATGTGCAATGACTTTCTCCGGGTCCGTTTTGCTTCGTTCTGCAAGGATTGAAAAATTCAATGCTGAGTTTTGCATCAAATTGATTTTTACGCCTAAACTCACTAAGCGCTTGAAAATGTCGCTCAAGTGTTCTTCAACAATGAAGGAAAAGTCGCGTCGATTGATGGAAAACAACACTTGATTTTTCATGACGATAAATGAAGGAATCAAATGGTCATTGGCGATAGACTCTTGAATGACGGTGCCTTCCGCTTCGGGTTGAAGGAATGATTTCACATAAAGTGGAATCCCTTTGTTCTGAAGTGGCTTGACAGTTTTTGGATGGATGACAGAGGCGCCGTAGTACGACAATTCAATCGCTTCACGGAATGAAATCTGATCGAGTTTCACTGTGTTTTCGAAGTGCTTCGGGTCGGCATTGAGCATTCCAGGAACATCTTTCCAAATGGTAACGCTCTCTGCGTCGGTACAGTATGCCAAAATTCCAGCGCTGTAGTCCGAACCTTCGCGGCCCAGTGTCGTTGTAAATCCTTCACCTGTTGCGCCAATAAATCCTTGGGTAACAAGAATGTCATTGTGTTCAAAAGCAGGAATCAAACGTTCGCGAATGAGCTCTTCTGTTTTTTTCCAATCGACATTTCCTTCGCGGTAGTGGTTGTCAGTGCGCATCAATAGGCGTGAATCGGCCCACCGCGTGGCATGTCCCTGTTCATTCAGAAAGGCAGAAATGATTTGAGTGGAAAGCAACTCCCCTAAGGACACGATTTGATCGTACTCAAAATCGAAATTTTCAGGAAAGGGCTGATTGAACCGAGCGCGCAGGCCTTCGAAAATTTCCTCAACAGCATTGTAAGCAGTATAATGTCGTTCTTGAAATAAATCCGCCATGATGTCGAGATGAAAGGCATACAGGTCATCCACCAAAGCATCAAATGTTTTTTTGTCGTTACACTGTTCGGCCGCAACGACTTCCTCCAATTTGTTGGTGGTTTTACCCATAGCTGAAACGACTACGGTAATCTTTTCACCATGAAACATGGAGAGAATGCCGGATACATTGCGCACAGCAGATGAATCTTTGACTGATGCGCCGCCAAATTTAAACACTTTCATAGGTCCAAAACTACTAAAAAGAGTGGAGTTAATGCTGCTTCAATCACGGAATCATTGATGCATTGACGGAAGGCATTATTGGGTGATTCCTAGGCGTGTATTTGGTCTCGGTCCAAGATGAAACTCTAGGGTTCCCCCATTGACAATATCAGCATGGGTGATGAAGAGGCGCTGTAATGGTTTCCCATTGAGATAGATGGCTTGTATGTACACATTTTTCGGGCCCTGATGGCTTACGTTCACCGTAAAGGTATTTCCATTCTCTAACTGCACTTTTGCCGATTTCACACTTGGACTTGTCAAGGCATATTCTACTGAGCCAGGTGCCACAGGGTAAAAGCCAAGTGAAGCGAACACCATCCATGCACTCATCTGTCCGCAGTCGTCATTGCCGCCTAAACCGTCCGTGGTCGCTTTGTATTGCGATGGAAGAATGGCGCGGGTTTGCGCTTGTGTTTTCCAGGGTTGCGAGGTCCAGTTGTATAGAAAAGGCACATGGTGTGAAGGCTCATTCCCGTGTACGTAGTTGCCGATGATTCCAGCACGCATGATGTCTTCAGTGTGTTCGATGTATTTGTCGGCCAAAGGCATGGTGAAGAGGGAATCGAGGTGTTCGACGAAACGCTTGTCTCCACCCATCAGTGAAATCAATGCTAAGGGCTTGTGTGGCACATACAGGCTGTAATTCCACGCATTGCCCTCTATAAAACCTTGCCCGTGTGTATCCAAAGGATCAAACGGGGACTTGAAGCTGCCATTCGAAAGGCGCGGTCGCATGAAGCCGATCGTTGAATCAAATACCTCAGCGTATGCATCTGCTCGCATCAAATAATACTCTTTCAAGTCAATTTCTGCCCCATCCGATAGTTCAGGATGCAGCGCCAGCATCTGTGCGATGGTCCAATCGTCGTAAGCAAATTCTAAGGTTTTTGAAACGGAATTGCCGCTTTGGTCTTCAGCTACATAGAACGAATTCGACATGTAGGACTTTAAACCATCAAACCATTCATTGTTCGAAGTTTGAACACTCGCTTCAAGGGCATGCAGGTGATCGAAGCCTGTTACGCCTTTCACCATGGCATCGGCCAAAACGGAAACCGCGTGATACCCTATCATGCACCAATTGTCATTGGCGTAATGCGACCATACGGGCAACATCTTATGCACACTTTGGTCGTAATGAGCGAGCATGGAATTGATCATGTCGCTGTTGCGTTTTGGCTGCAGGATATTGTACAAGGGATGTAAGGCGCGGTAGGTGTCCCACAAGGAGAAGGTGGTGTAATTGGTAAATCCTTCTGCCGAATGAATGTTCTGATCGAGGCCTTTGTACTGCTTGTCAGTGTCCATATAAATGGTCGTTCCAAGGTAACAATGGTAAAGTGCCGTATAAAAGTTCGTGTATTCTTCAGGTGAGCTTGCCTCAATCTTTACTTTTGATAATTCATTTTCCCAGGCGGATTGCCCTTGGCTTTTAATGGATTCAAAGTCCCACAAGGGTGTTTCAATGCGCATATTCTCGATGGCGCCTTCTGTGCTTACAGGTGATAGGGCCACTTTTACCATCAACACGGGGTTTGCTTTTAAATCAAAGTGGATATGGCCTCGAATGCCTTCGCCAGCCGTCTCCGGAAAATCTTTGGATTGATCGAATTTCCCCCAGAAGCCTTTGTATCCCGATGGACGACTGTTTTCAAAGCCATAGGTGCTGATGGGCTGAGAAAATGAAATCGCAAAATATACCGTTCGCGTGCGTGCCCATCCATTCGTTTGGCGATAGCCTGTAATCAAGGTGTCGTTTTCCACGCGCAGGAAGGTCCATGCATTTTTCCCGTCGTAATTGTATATACCATGGATCAGATCCAAGATGAGGTGCGCATTTTCAGGTTGATCAAACGTGTATCGATGCATCCCAACACGGGTTGTCGTTGTCATTTCTGCTTTTACTTTTGGGTCCTCCAAATACACTTTATAGTAGTTTGGCGCCGCTTTTTCTGTGGAATGTGCGTAGCGAGAACGGTACCCTTTGTCGGGCTGACTTTCCGTTCCTGGGTTCAGTTGAACCTCACCTGTTCCTGGCATCAGAAGAATGTCTCCCAAGTCGGAATGACCTGTGCCGCTGAAATGGGTGTGAGAGAAACCAACGATCGTAAGGTCGTCGTACTGGTACCCTGCACAGTATTTATAGACCTCACCCGTATATTTTCCATTGACTGAAAAAGGTATTGTATCTGTATCAGGACTCAATTGTACTGCACCAAAAGGCATACTTGCCCCAGGATAGGTGTGACCAGCATTCATGGTTCCGATAAATGGATTTACATAATCAATAAGCCGCTGGCCAAATGAAATATGAATGGTAAATAATGAAATATGAAGGATTAAAAATGAAAGATGCCGGATACGCAAAAAAGAGGCATTCAAAATGAATGGATGCTGATGAGGTGAATGATTACGCATGAGCTTAAGATAACTGATCCGACAGTAGACGCATTTCAACTGCAGGGGAGATGCGCTCGTAAAGAATGTTGTAAACGGCTTCCACAATGGGCATTTCTACTTGGAATTTTTTATTGATTTCCATGACAGATTTTGTTGCGTAATACCCTTCAGCAATCATGTCCATCTCCAGCTGTGCAGTTTTCACAGAATAGCCTTTTCCAATCATGTAGCCGAATGTCCGGTTACGGGAGAACTTGGAATAGGCGGTAACAAGCAAATCACCAAGGTATGCACTAGACTTCACATCGCGGTGAATGGGACTAACCTCGTCAATAAAGTTCTCAATCTCCTGAATGGCATTTGCAATCAAGACAGATTGGAAATTATCGCCATAACCCAAGCCTGAGCAGATTCCTGAAGCTAAAGCATATACATTTTTTAGTATAGCGGATAGCTCAGTTCCGAAAAGATCGTCTGAAATGGTCGTTTTAATGTAGCGGCAAGCGAGCAGGTCAGCCATTTCTTCTGCGACTTCATCATCTTGTGAAGCAATGGTCAAATAAGAAAGTCGCTCGAGGGCTACCTCTTCCGCGTGGCAAGGACCGCAAATGATTCCGATGTTATCGTATGGCGTTCCAAAAGTTTTATGGATGAAGCGTGCAGGAATGGCATTGAATTCTGGAATAATTCCTTTTACGGCAGAAAAAACAGTCTTGTCCTTCATTATTTCCGTTGGGAAATTCTCAAAAATGGAAACAAGAAAAGCGGATGGTGCCGCGATAATAACGATATCCGCAGGGCGAATTATTTCTTCTAAATCTGTCGAAACATTGATTTTAGAGAGATTAAACTCTACAGACTGTAGGTAATTTGGATTGTGCTTGTATTTGATAATGTGCGCTACTGCTGTTTCACTGCGCATCCACCAATTCACAGAATTGAGGTTGTTGCACAAAATTTTGACAAGTGCGGTTGCCCAGCTTCCGCCTCCAATAACTGCTATTTTCTTTTCTGTTTTCACACGTAATGCTGCGAACAAATGTAGCTTTTTTTTCTAGAGTCCCGTTCAACCTTCGGTTTAGAAGGGCAGTGATGGAAGGTTTAAGTTAAAACTAATCCTCTCGATTAGTGAATCCTACCCGTAAAACATTTCCAAAATATAGGTCCTTGCCAGAGCTTGTTTTCATCCACAACTCCTTTACTTCAAAAGATCTATTTGTGAAATAAAGTTCTGCGAGACTTTCCAACATGCTGAGATCAAAGGTCGGGGAATAGGTGTTGACGATGAGAAATCCATCTTCGTCGAGCAAAGATTGAGCACAAGCAAGCAGCTCATCAATCTTTTCTTCGAGTTTCCACTTTTCCCCTTTGGCACCGATACCCCAAGAAGGCGGATCCATGATAATGCCTTTGTATTTATTGCCTCGTTTGACTTCACGGTTGGCAAACTTCAGCGCATCTTCGAGTACCCATTTGATATTGAGCAAACGGCTTTCTTCCATGTTTGATTTTGCCCAAGAAATGAGTTGTTTAACGGAATCAACATGGTAGGTTTCTGCCCCGGCATTTCTCGCCATACATGAAGCCGCACCTGTGTAGGCAAAGAGATTAAGGAATTTATCATCTGAATGAAGGTGCTGACGGATGAGGTCCCAATTGCTTCGTTGTTCAGGGAATAAACCAACATGTTTGAATTTCGTCAGTTCGAGCTGAAAATGCAGTTGACGATACGTGATGCTCCATTGTTTGGGAGAGTTTTGTTTTATTGCCCTCCATGTGCCACTGTTTCCAACTTTCGTACGGAATTCCCAGTTGGCCATTTTTTCCCATTCGGTGAAAGGGATTTCTGACTTAAAGTAGGCCTGAATTTCTGGGCGAATGGTAATGACTTTCCCCCAGCGCTCTAATTTTTTTCCGCCCCCAGCGTCGATGAGTTCGTAATCGGCCCAAGGCTGAGAAACGATGCGATTTGTAATGTCTTTGTCCATTAGCGCATGCGCGGCGTTTTCTTGCGACCACCCATCATTTGGGCCATGCGCATTTGATTTTTGGATGGCGCCGTCTTCATTTGGTTTTGCATCATCGCGATTTGCTCCTTCAGCATTCCAGAATTGTCCATTTTTTTTGCCTCGGCCAATAATTTTTCAGCCTCTGTCTTGCGGCTTGTTTGCAAACAAATCCCAGCGAGGTGCATGCGCGCAACAGCATTGTCCTGACCAGTGCGAAGTCCGAGACCAATCGCCTTCCGCAAGTATTGTTCGCTTTTCGCAAATCCAAATTCTTGGCTGTTCATCACCGCTTGAAGAAACAATACATAGGCATGTTGCTTGCGCGGCAACATCTGTGGTGCAGAGATGCGGTTGATGTGTTTTTTCGCTTTGTCGGTATCTCCCAAGCGCATTTGATTCAATGCAAGAATCATGTTTTCATTCCTGAAAAAAGAAAGAATTACAAGACCCACTGGAATAATCATGGTAATTCCCCATCCCCAATGTCCTGTGAAGAAAAGCCAAACGGTAAAAAATAATGTTGCTGCGGCTATGAGGCAGCGAAGAATGAATCCTGTCATGGTTTAATCAATTGTTGCTATACATTTTAATTCAATCGCAATCGGCGTAGGAAGTGAGTTGATTTCAACGGTCGTGCGGCAAGGCAAATTGTCTTTGAAATATTCCGCGTACACCCGATTGTAGGTGTGAAAATCTCGCTTCATGTGGACCAAAAATACGGTCACATCAACAAGTTGATCCCAACCCGAGCCTGATTCTTCAAGGATAATCCGCACATTGTCGAATACGCTGCGGCATTGTGCCTCGAAATCAAATTCGATGAAGTTTCCATTTTTATCCAATGTCAACCCGGGCACGGCTGAATCAGTCGCATCGGAGCCCGCAACGCGCGGACCAACACCAGAAAGGAAAAGTAAATTCCCAACCTTGCGGGCATGTGGGTACAATCCAACCGGTTTTGGTGCTTTCGTTGTAGAAATTCTTGATGGATCCGTCATGTGATGAATTTGATGCAAATATAGGGAATTGACAGAAAGTAGGACGGGTGTTTGAGGCTAGAGAAAGAAAAATACACCTTAATTGAACGTGTTTTATAAAATTCAAGGGCTTAACTTGTGGCTTGCTTTTTGCCAAGCGCGGAAATGTTTAAATTTGTACCATGAAATTTTGGACGTTTTCGTTGCTTTTCTTTTGTGCTTTGTCGCTCAGCTCGTGTATTGAACTTATTGATGACATAAAAATCAACAATGACGGCAGTGGAACACTGAAGTATACGGTAAATTTAAGCTCGAGCAAGGTTAAGGTGACCTCCATTCTTGCCTTGGACAGCGTCAATGGGATCCGCGTTCCTTCCATTTCAGAGTTGAATGAACGAATTGCCGATTTTCAGAAAAAGTTAGACACAAAACCGGGCATTTCTAATGTCACAGTAGAATCGGATTTTGAGAATTTTGTATTTAAACTCCGCTGCGATTTCACTAGTGTGACTGCACTTCAAACGGCAATCAAAGAAGTCGTTCGCGACGAGCTTCGCGACAAAAATGTTCCCGAACTAGATGCCATTTGGTTGAATTGGGATGGCCAAAAACTAGTGCGCTCAATTCCAGAAATCTCCGTAAAGAAAACAACAGAATTTCAACAAGAGGACATTGTGCTGCTCAAACAAGGAACCTATACATCAATCACACGCTTTGAGCGTCCTGTAGATCATTACGACAATCCTTCAGCGCAAGTTTCTGCAAATAAAATGAACGTGATGATTAAGACAAATCCTCACGCCTTGTCGCAAAACACATCGCTTTTGGACAACATCATCTATCTTACGCCACTCAAGTAAAATTCGAGGTAATTTTCGTAATTTCGCTTCACAATCCGTATAACCGTATAAAGTGATCCGACGTCCTCATTTTCAATTGATTTTAGCACTACTTTTTCTAAGCAGCGCTTTTGGTGTTACAGGTCAATCTATGACCGAAGTAAGGCCTAATGTCAAATCAGAAACGCTCATTCCAAGGGATGCGGTAACTGTTTTCAGCTTGAACAACATTAGTTTATTGCAGAAAATATCGCTTGATGATCTCGTCCGTTATGAATTCATGGAAGAGGTTCAACAAGAATTGTTCGATGGGTCAACAACTGGCAAGACATTGAAAGATTCAGGGATCGACTTCAATCAAAAATTGAACGTGTTCTACGGAAAGGGTCAAAACTATGAGGTTTCAGGGTTTACATTAGGCATCAAAGACAAGCAGGATTTATTTGTCGTTTTTGATGATTTTGAACAAGAGGAAGATCTTTATCCGGGAGTTGAGTTTTATAGCTCCTATTTCAATCATCTCATCATTAAAGGGGATGCCGCATTGCTGGTGCGTGTAGAACCAAATATGGAAAAAATCGATGAAGTCACCGATTCGATTTGGTATTCAAGAGGAAATGAAAATCCGTATTACAACGAGGGCTATGATGATTTCGATGAGGATGGAGAGTTGCTTGAAGGTGAGTTTGAATTCGAAGAGACTGAAGCACCTGCCGAGGAATCTGAAGAAGAATTATTGGAAGAGGAAGATGTTGAAGGGATTTTAGAGGAAGAGAACCTGCTAGAGAAGAACTATTACGAATTGCGCGATAGTGTGCAGGTGATGCTACAAATGGAATACCTTTCTGCCTTGTGTGAAGAATTGTTTATCGACCAAATCAACCTGGTCAATTCCGATACTCGTTTTGCAGAGCAATTGACGCATACATCGGAAGGGGTTTTCTACCTGGACAATTCGCGCAACTTGCAGAAAGCAGAAGGAATGTGGTATATGCAAACCATGTTTCCATCCTTGCTTGAGGACATGAAGGAGTTGTATACTGGAAATGTGATTCTGGGTGACCTCATTCTCAATCAAGAATCTGTTGAGTTTAAGATGGAGGTCTGCTACGGCGAGAAGCTTGGTTCGATCTACCAAAAGATGAACGATTCAAAGTTTGACAAAGATGTGTTGAAGTACATTCACAAGGACAACACGGCATTTTTCTCCTACAATGTTAATCTCCGCGAGGCCTATGAGCAAGCCTATAAGGTAATTATGCCCATTTTGTCTTCCGAGAAAAATGCGCGCATGAGTACAAACGTATTGACCATTGAATTGCTCAATGAGTTCATCAACAAGGACGCACTGTTTGGCACTTACAAAGGCAGTATGTTTGGCGCCTTTAACGGCATTCAGAAGATTAAGACGACGAAAATCGAATTTAGCTACGACGAAGAAACCTATGAATACAGTGAGCGCGAAGTGGAAGCAGAGGAAGACATGCCCATCTTTACGGTTGGATTCTCCACAGAACGGGCAGACATTCCAGAAAAGGTGTTGAATCATTTGTCTCGTTTGACATCTCGCTTTAAAAATATGGGGACCTATTGGGTGTGTGAAAAAGCCATTCTTGATGCTGCCGATTTGTACATGATCAATGCCAACGGACTCTTTATTTTTACCAATGATGCTGACCTTGCTATGCGTCATGCCAATGGCTATGGCAAAGAAGCATTGCCTAAAAAGTCAGGCAAGCGTGCAAAGAAAAGTGGCTTCATGTATGCTCACATTGATTGGGCACGTGCCATCGAGCGCTTTCCTCGTGATTTCTTCAGTGACCGTGAAAATGAAATTATTGATGCCATGCGTGGCAAAACAGGGACGATGGAGTTGACATCCTCCAAGACAAGCAAGGAGAAAACGAATTTGAATTTGGTGTACAATTATCAAGGGGTGTATGACAATTCAGGAAAATACCTTCTTGATTTGTTGAATAGCATTTATGTCATTTCAAAATAACTCAACTTCATGTTTAAGAAGGTTGTCCTTATTTTAATTCTTTCTGTTGCACTTGGAGCTTTCCTTTATTTAAGGCCACTTTTATTTGGTAAAGCCGACCCACCGCGTATTGAGGACCGTTTGCCTGAGGCAGATTTTTTGGGCCGTGCTTATTTGCTCGATGTTGCACGCGAAACCAGTGGCATGTTGTTTTACCATAAAATTCCTTTCCGCGATTTCTTTTCCTATGAATTTCTGCTAGGTCAAGGAAAAATGTACGGACTCAATCTTCAAAATCCCGCCTACTTTTTTGCCTATGAAACAGGACAATGGGGAGCGTTACTTCATGTGAGTGACAGCAGTAAAATTTTTCAGGGCATAGAACGTTTGAGGAAGTTTGCAGACATCCGCGACACGCTTATTCATGAACAAAAAGTATACACCTATCCAGCAGAAAACGGGTATTTATTTTATGGGAAGAATTATTTATTGGTGTATAAAGGGAAGAATTTTGAGCCAATATTGAAGCAGGTAAGTGAAGCCAAGCGCTTTGGGATCGCCCCATGTTGGAAGGCTTTTTTGCATGAAAAGCAATTTCGCAAGGAGAAATTGGTGATTTATTCCAATTGGAAGAAACTGAAGGACAATGGAATTAAAACAGCCATTTTTGCGCATGACAGTGATTCAGTGAGTTTTAGTTTGCTGGCTTACATTCGAAATACAAAGCCCTTGAATATTGCCATGAAGGCTCCAGGCTTGAATTTCAAAGAAGGGGATTTTGCCAGTAAAATGCTCAACATTCATTTGGACATTACAAAATTAAGAACGAGCCCAACTGATCCGATTTACATGTGGCTGCTTAAATTGGGCCGCAAAATCGGGTTTCCAACCGCTGAATTTCTCAAAGCGTGGGACGGTGATTTATCTTTCCGCCAAGGAGGTTTCCAAACGGTACAAGAAAGTTATATAGAATCAGTTCTAGATGAAGATTTCAACGTAACTGAGGTGGAGAAAAAACGCAATGTAAATGTGCCAGGGTTTTCTCTCATTTTATCCATGAATGAAAAGGGACAGCCGCTATTCAATCGCCTTATGGCAAAAGGAATCATCACACAACACGACGATAAGTTTCGGTTTTTATTCTCTCCTGAACTGCGCTTTATAAAGAAAGACGATTACTATATTTTTCATTCAGGGGCTTATACACCTGCAATTGAAGAACATCGGAGAAATAATGGGGTTTGGACGGAACGAGGAACACGCTTACAGTTTAGTCTAGACTCATTGAGCCGGACTGAGGCCTTTGGAACGATTTACATTCCTGTTGATCGACTCATTCGTAGGAATAAATTCTTTTAAACTTATTCTTCTTTTTCGAAGCGGAGCAATGTTTTATGAATGTGCGAAATGCTGCAGTTGTACTTTTCGGAAAGCTCTTTTAAAGTCATTCCTTTTTCAAAGCGCAGAAAGTGAATTCGTTTTTTTTGCGCGTAGTCGAGAGGGTCGGGTCGGCCATTGGATGTGTTGCCGCCTTTCGGGCCATATTTTAATCGTCGTTTTAACCACAGCTGCGAATTGTCGCGTCTACCCGATTCAAATCCTTTTTTTATCGAGGCGCTGAAACTCGTCCATGAGAGATTTTCAACAGAGTTGTTGTTTAGATTTCCATCGAGGTGAACTACGACCTTATTTTTACGAGGTTGTGGATTTTGAATATAGGCCATAGCCACCACTTTGTGCGGATACACGGTGCGGCGCTTGCCTTTATCATCCACCAAGTCGGTCAGAAGGAAACCGTTTTTGGGATGAATACGGATTGTCTTTGGACGTCCTTCCAAATGAACTACACGGCCATTGCGCATAGTAGATGTGCGCTCAATAGAACGTATATTGCCTTTATTGGACACCTCATAATTTGAAAACCCAGGAACAACTTTCCACTCTTCCATTTTAAGCATTTGTTAAATAAACAAATCACTTTTTGTTTTGTTCGCTATATTCATTGAATTGTATGCTTCTCTAACATTGTGGTGTAAATAACTATTGTATGTTCAAAATGACTTTAAAGGAGTCCATCGCTACCTTTAAATAAAAACGAGCATGGCAAAAAAGCAAAAAATCTTTGTGTTAGACACCTCAGTATTGTTGCACGATCATCAGGCAATCACAAACTTTAAGAAGAACTATGTTGCCATACCCAT
>CAMBMC010000028.1 GCA_945868555.1 Chitinophaga pinensis
CGCATCCGGTTTAAACAAGAGCGTACAAGTCTTTATAGAGGCTGGTTCCGCCACCGACAAAAGTTTCAACACTTTATCGACGGTTACACCCGTATCCACGATGTCTTCCAAGAGAACAATGTGTCTGTTTCGAACATTCGTGTTTAAACCAATGAGCTCATCCACCCGGCCAGTAGATGCTGTGCCGTGGTAAGAACTTACCTTCACAAATGAAATCTCACATGGAATGGACATCGCCTTCATGAGATCAGAAGCTACCATAAAGGAACCATTCAAAACAGCGATAAATAAGGGGTTTTTGTCTATGTATTCATCCGACAAGGAAGCACCTATGGTACCAATTCGGTCCAAGATCTCATCTTCTAAAATGAAGGGCTCAAATACTTTATCGTGCAGGGTTATCAATGGGCGACACAAAAAATAGATATCAAAGGTAAGGTTTTCTGCAAGACCTTTTTGAAATATTTCCTGCGAAAGTTTTGAACGGCTGTTGATTTCGCGCGTATCTTTGCCACATGAAACAACAATGGTATGGCGACACTTGCCGATTGGGAATGGTTGGCGGAGGTCAACTCGGAAGAATGTTCATTCAATCGGCAATAAGTTTTGATGTGCATGTCCATGCCCTCGACCCAGATCCAAACGCGCCATGCAAAGACATCGCCCATTCATTTACTGTAGGCAGTCTTCATGATTTTGACACCTTGTATGCCTTTGGTTGCGACAAAGATGTGATTACCGTTGAAATCGAAAATGTATGCATTGAAGCACTCGAAAAATTGGAAAATGAAGGTGTTCGGGTATTCCCGCAACCACGCGTTTTACGGATCATTCGTGACAAAGGAATTCAAAAGGAATTTTACAAAGAACACAATATCCCAACGGCTGACTTTGCCCTCTACTCGCATCCATCTGAACTTATCGCTGCTCAAGTGAAGATCCCATTTGTACAAAAATTACGCACGGGTGGATATGATGGCAGAGGAGTTCAGCTCATTCGAAAAGAAACAGATTTCACGAAACTGTTTGATGCACCTTCAATCGTTGAACAACTGATTCCGTTTCAAAAAGAACTCTCTGTCATTGTTGCGCGCAACGAAAAGGGTGAAATACGAACGTTTCCAGCCGTTGAATGTGAGTTTCACCCCGAAGCAAACCTAGTTGAATTTCTTTTCTGTCCGGCGGATATAAGTATTGACATTGAACTTGCCGCGAATGAATTGGCCCAAAAAGTCATTCAAAACATCGATATGGTTGGGATCTTAGCCGTTGAACTCTTCCTTACAAGCGACGGACAACTTCTGGTGAATGAAATTGCACCTCGTCCGCACAACAGTGGACACCATACCATCGAATGCAACATTACCTCGCAATTTGAGCAGCATTTAAGAGCGGTACTCGGACTTCCTTTAGGAGAAACAGACATCATTAGGGCTGGAGCTATGATTAATTTGCTTGGAGCCGAAGGATTTGAAGGACCCGCGATTTATGAGGGAATGGAAAGAGCAATCGCCATGCCTGGAGTGCACCCTCATTTGTATGGTAAATCAACCACAAAACCATTTAGAAAGATGGGACATGTCACCATTTCCGGAACAGATATTCTGGATGTAAAAAACACAGCGCGAAGAGTTAACAACTTAATCGTTGTAAAATCCTGACGCGTTTTAGTCAAGATTAAATATCTATATAGCTGTTTATCAATACGTTCACTTTTTTTGA
Source organism: Chitinophaga pinensis (assembly GCA_945868555.1). Classification (GTDB taxonomy): domain Bacteria; phylum Bacteroidota; class Bacteroidia; order Flavobacteriales_D; family Crocinitomicaceae; genus M0103. The sequence goes on from CAMBMC010000028.1 coordinate 1,723, forward strand.
CTATTAATTTTGTTTTGTTTAACGTTTTTTTTAAAACATTAAACACTTTTTGTTTAACTTTACATCGTCAATGATTAAACAAAAAGATATGTCAACAGTAGAATTCAACGAAGCACTAATTGGAATGGAGAACAATCTTCAGTCATTCGCAATGAACTTTACCCGCAATCGAGAAGATGCTCGGGATTTAACACAAGAGACGATGTTGAAAGCGATTACATACCGCAATTACTACACGCCTCAAACAAATTTTAAGGCGTGGGTATTTACGATCATGCGAAATATCTTCATTAATCAGTACCGCAGAAGGCAAAAATCAGGGTCTATTTTTGACCATTCGAAAGAAGATTTCGTGATGAATAACACCACCGATGGACAAGTTTATCCAATGAATATCCTTATTGAAAAAGAATTAAACAAAGAAATCAGTAAATTAGAGCGCGAATACAAAGAGCCCTTTGAAATGCATTTTGAAGGCTTCAAGTATAAGGAAATTGCAGATAAACTGGGGATTCCAATTGGTACGGTGAAGAGTCGCATCTTCATCGCTCGAAAGAAACTAATGGAATATCTTCCGGATTATCACTATTCACTCAATTGATTAAATGGGTAATAAAGTTACAATTGTAGGTGCTGGAATTTCTAGTCTTTCTTGCGCAAGCTTCTTGGGGAAAGCGGGTTACGATGTAACCATCCTTGAGAAAAACAGCAGTATTGGAGGGCGTGGACGTCAATTTTCTGAACAAGGATTTACCTTTGATATGGGTCCAAGTTGGTACTGGATGCCGGATGTGTTCGAGGATTTCTATAAACAGTTTGGATACACCGCTTCTGATTTCTACGACCTGAAGCGACTGGATCCATCTTACCGTGTTTTTTGGTCCGACGACAGCCACAGCAACATTCCTGCAAATGAAGAAGAATTGTACGCTTGGTTTGAGTCACAAGAGCCTGGAAGCTCCATTCAGCTGAAAAAATTCTTAAAAGACGCTGCATACAAATATCAAGTCGGGATGAAAGAATTGGTGTTCAAACCAAGTCTTAAACTCACTGAATTTGCCGACATGCGTATCTTGAAAGGTCTATTCAACATGCACTTGTTGTCCTCATTTTCCGGCTACATTCGTCGCTATTTTAAAAACGAAAAAATCCTCTCACTTCTTGAATTTCCTGTGTTATTTCTTGGCGCAATGCCAAAAGATACACCTGCATTGTATTCGTTGATGAATTACGCGGACATCTCCTTGGGAACGTGGTACCCTATGGGTGGAATGTTTAAATTTTTCGAAGCCTTTGAACGCATTGCCAAGGAAAACGGTGTAAAGATTTTGACTGATCACGAAGTGACAGGAATACGTTACAACGGAAAGACAGTGACACATGTAGAAACAGCACATGGGGCCTTTGAGACAGACGTCTTTATTTCAGGTGCAGACTACAACCATACTGACAAAAAAATTCTCAACGAGAAAGCCAACTATTCTGACAAATATTGGGACACACGTACCATGTCACCTTCAAGTTTGTTGTTTTATCTAGGAGTTGACAAGCGCGTGCCCAACTTGTTGCACCACAATCTTTTCTTTGATGAGGCTTTTGAACAACATGCCAAGGAGATTTATCAAAATCCGCAATGGCCGTCATCACCCTTGTTCTATGCCAGTGCACCTTCCGTTACTGATCCAACAGTAGCGCCAAAGGGCATGGAGAATATCTTCTTATTGATCCCTATCGCACCTGATTTGACAGATGACGACGCGACACGTGAGAAGTATTTCGACATGTTGATGGACCGTCTTGAAAAACACACCGGAACTTCCATACGCGAACACATCGTTTACAAGCGAAGCTATTGCATTAAAGATTTCAAAAACGACTACCATGCCTTCAAAGGAAATGCTTATGGCTTGGCAAATACCTTGATGCAAACTGCTTTCTTGAAGCCATCCTTAAAAAACAAGAAATTGACCAATGCTTTTTACACGGGACAACTGACGGTTCCCGGTCCTGGAGTGCCCCCCGGAATCATCTCAGGAGAAGTCGTTGCCCGCGAGGTCATGAAAAAATTTAACTAATTGGTCAACACTTTGACGTATTGATTGTTATTCTACAAAACCGAACACAAATATGAAGACATTGTTTGATAGTGTATCCCACGAAATGAGTCAGCTGACAACAAAGCGTTACAGCACCTCTTTTTCTTTGGGAATAAGTTTCTTGCACAAAGACTTACACCAACCAATCTATGCCATTTACGGTTTTGTGCGTTTTGCCGATGAAATCGTGGATAGCTTTCACGACTACGACAAAGAAGCACTATTGGCGGATTTCAAGAAACAAACATACGCCGCTATTGAACAAGGTATTTCACTAAATCCCATTCTAAATAGTTTTCAGTGGGCGGTAAATGCGTTTCAAATTCCATTTGAATTGATCGAAACATTCCTTCAGAGCATGGAAATGGATTTGGACAAGAAATCATACGATGTCGGTAAGTACGAGCAGTACATTCTCGGCTCGGCAGAAGTCGTTGGTTTGATGTGTCTCAAAGTATTTGTAAACGGAGATGAGACTGAATACAACCGATTGAAACCGGCAGCAATGAAATTGGGATCCGCTTTTCAAAAAATCAATTTCTTAAGAGACTTGAAGGCCGATTATCAAGAACTAGGTCGCACCTACTTTCCTCAAATTGATTTGAACGCCTTCAATACTTCGGTGAAGAAGGAAATCGAAGCAGACATTGAAATCGATTTTCAGCTTGGTTATGAAGGAATAAAACAACTTCCCAAAAATGCTAGATTTGGTGTTTACATGGCTTATATCTACTATTACAAGTTGTTCAAGAAAATTAAGACCGCAACTGCAGACACCATATTAAATGAACGCGTGCGCATTCCAAACAACAAAAAATACCGTTTATTCCTGACTTCATACGTGCGTCACAACCTCAATATGCTCTAAGAAATGGGATTTAATTTCAATGATGTTGTGCTTGTGGATAGCAATGACCAAGAAATTGGCTCGTGCGAAAAACTTGAGGCCCACGTCAAAGGTTTGCTCCACCGTGCTTTTTCAGTTTTCATTTTTAATGACGCTGGAGAATTGCTTTTGCAACAACGTGCTTATGGGAAATACCATTCTGAAGGATTGTGGACGAATACGTGTTGCAGTCATCCAGCACCAGGAGAATCGAATTTTGAAGCGGGAAAACGCCGTTTGATGGAAGAAATGGGAATGCAGTGTGAACTTCATCCATCCTTTTCTTTTGAATACCGGGCTTTGTTGGACCACGCACTGATCGAAAACGAGATCGACCATGTGATGTATGGGTATTCAAATGAATCACCGACGCTCAATCCTGAAGAAGCCATTAACTATAAATGGATTGGTTTAGACGAACTGAAAAGTGCAATCGCCAATCAACCCGAATTGTATACCGCATGGCTAAAAATTATCCTGCGCGATCATCATCAACACATCAACTCATTTTCGAATTATGAAAGTCTGTCGGAGAGAAACATTTAATGCCGCGCATCGGCTCTATGATAAACGTTGGAGCGATGAGAAGAATTTTGAAATCTTCGGGAAATGCAGCAATCCAAACTTCCATGGCCACAATTATGTGCTCGAGACATGGGTGGATGGGCCTGTGGATGACGATACAGGATATGTCATCGACTTGAAGATGCTGAAACATCTCATTCGGGATGAAATTACCGAGCGTTTCGACCACAGAAACCTAAATCTCGATTGTCCAGAATTTAAAGACTTAAAGCCCTCCGCTGAAAACATTGCGTATGTCATCTGGCACCTCCTACGGACTAAACTAGACGAGAAGTACCAGCTTTCCGTGCGCCTTTGGGAGACCGAAAACAATATCGTGGAATACGCAGGAATATGACAAGCATTTTTTGGCACCGACGAGATCTGCGCATAGAAGACAATGCCGGTTTACACAAGGCGCTTTCAAAAAGCTCGGCAGTAATTCCGCTGTTTATTTTCGACACCAAAATTCTCGACCAACTTCCGAAAAACGATCAACGGCTTATTTTCATTCATCAAGAAATTTTACGGCTGAAGAAAGAATACCGCAAGCTCGGCTCAGAACTTCGTGTTGAATACGGCGACCCTGCGGAACTTATCCCTTCCCTTGCGAAAGAACTCAATGCATCCACCATATTCACCAATCGGGATTATGAGCCCTACGCCCGCAAACGCGATCTAGACATTTTCGAAGCGCTAAAAAATAGCGATGTGACTTTCATCGGTGCCAAAGACCATGTCATTTTTGAAAAAGATGAAGTGCTGAAAAATGATGGAGGTCCCTATACTGTGTTTACACCCTATTCAAGAAAATGGAAAGACACCTTGAATGACTCATCTCTCCATTCCTATCCTACGGAGAAGTTTTTCGCATCACTTGCACAATTTCAGCAAAGCGACTGTATTTCATTGGAACAAATGGGGTTTTCGTCAGAACTATACGTGAGTTTCCCAGCCAAAGAACTCCCAGTTCAGATCATAAAAGATTATACACAAAAGCGTGACTTTCCGGCTCTTTCCAGCACAAGTAAGCTCGGATTGCATTTGCGTTTTGGAACCATCAGCATCCGCGCGCTTGCGCGTGAAGCGGTAAAATCCAACGAGACCTTTTTGAATGAACTCATCTGGAGGGATTTTTACCAAATGATCATTCATCACTTTCCTCATTCTGCAAAGGATGCTTTTCGTGAGAAATATGATCGAATTCCCTGGGAACACAATGAAGCACATTACCAAGCATGGTGTGAAGGAAAAACGGGTTATCCACTTGTTGATGCAGGTATGCGCGAGCTTAATACGACAGGTTTTATGCACAACCGCGTGCGCATGGTGGTGGCAAGTTTTCTAAGTAAACATTTGCTGCTTGATTGGCGTTTAGGGGAGGTGTACTTTGCTGAAAAATTGCTCGATTACGATCAAGCCAGCAACGTCGGTGGATGGCAATGGGCTGCAGGTTGTGGATGCGATGCTGCGCCTTATTTCCGCGTGTTCAATCCGCAAAGTCAACAAGAAAAATTCGATAAAGATTTTGTCTATATTCGCAAGTGGGTACCAGAATTTGGAACAACCGCCTATCCACAACCCATCGTAGAACATTCATTTGCACGCCTTCGCGCCATCGAACGGTATAAAACAGCACTCAGTGAGCAATAAATCTCTTTCCATCGGGGACCTTTGTCCTTCTTTTTCCTTGTTGAACCAACAGGGTGAAACCATCAACTCTTCCGATCTCATCGGAACGCAACTCCTGGTCATTTACTTCTATCCAAAGGACGACACACCCGCTTGTACGAAAGAAGCGTGTTCCTTTCGCGATAGCCACGCCGATTTTGCCGATTTGGGATGTAAGGTGATTGGGATTTCTTCAGATAGTGTAAGTGCGCATTTGAAATTCGCCGAAAAGCACCGACTTAACTTTACTTTATTGGCTGACGAAGGAGCTTCAGTGCGCAAATCCTTTGGTGTTCCACGTGCTTTGTTTGGCATTCTTCCAGGAAGAGTAACCTATATTATCGATTTGAAAGGCACAGTGCAAGGCATTTTCAATTCCATGACAGACCCATCGGGACACATCGCACATGCCTTAGAAACTGTTCGAGGACTGCAATCTGCAGAGTGAGAAACCTTAATTTTTAAACTGACCAAAACTCTTTCTATTCGCCGAAAAACGAAGAAAGAAGCTGAAACCTTTGAGGCACCCTTCGACGGGGCAACCTCTGAACAACCCTTTTATTCTTGATGAAAAATCTCATCCACAGCAGCAAAGCGGAAGGCAAAGATTTCTTCCAGCTTTCTCTTGACGAGGATCGGGTGTACCGCTTTACCGAGCACACCGAACGGCAATTCATAGGAGACGATATCCGTCATCTCGACACCCCCTTCTACAGCTTTGAAGTGGTGCTCATGGTGCCAAATGCTATAAGGCCCTTTACGCTGTTCATCGACAAAGAACTTCCCCTCCTCGACATGCGTAATTTCCGTGATCCACTTCATCGGGATGTTCATTAGCGGACGAACACGGTACTCGATCATCATGCCGGGATACATCTTCTCAGCGACCTCTGTCAAGACATCAAAGCCCATGTATTTTGGGGTGATGCGCGACAAGTTAGCTGGTGAAGAAAAGAAATCCCAGCAGGTGTTTAGGTCAGTTCGGACGAATTGGGTACGCTTGAGTTGATACATATCGAATCTTTTAAATAAAACACGTAGTGGTATGAAATGTTTAGCCCCTAGGTTTTTCAGTACTTGTCAACTCAGAAAAATAGCCTAGCACGGCAATCAAAAGATTAGGAATTGAAAAACTGCACAAGCCCGACTTCATCACCAACTTTGACGGTGGCGATAGTTTGTGAAAGATGCACAATTGCCCGTAGTACAAGTACTAGTATAAAACAGCAAGCCCCGAAGGGTTGATTCTTCGGGGCTTGTTGTTTTGATTGAATATAGAATGTTAAATCACGAGACCATATTTCTAGTCACCATAATCGCCGCTATATTCAGAATCATCATAGTAGTCGTCCGAATAATCACCTCCGTAATCACCCCCATAATCACCTCCCATATCCATGGATTCTTCAGGTGCAGGTGGTTCATTTTGAGATGGTGCAGAAATGCTTACCTTGGGCTTCTCTTCTTCATCCGATTTTTCTGCCTTTTTCTGTTTTGCTTTTAATTCCGCTTTAATTTCATCCAAGCGCGTTTGGTCTTCACAAGAGTTCAAACCCATCGCTGCAACGCACAAAGTCATTATCAATAATCGTTTCATAATCAAATGGTATTGTTAGTTTTTAATGTCGAATTCAATTTTGCCAAGAAAACAATGATCACTCCGATGAATGCGAATAATAATCCGTTAAAGACAAAATCTCCCGCTGTTTTTCTATTTTCCTTGCGCAGAACTTCGCGTGCTTTTTTCTCTAGATTGGCAGCTTCGAGCTTCTTTCCGAAAAGGTCCGTGTACTTGTTGTATTTGTTTTCCACATCATCCTTCGTGAAGTCAATTTTTCCACTCATGAAAAAGTCATCGATGCATTGCATTTCAAGTTCGTCAACAGACTCCCCTTCTTCTTTGTACTTCGTGAAATCTGTTTTCATCGCACTTGCCAAAACATTCAACACAATCACCGTATCTTTGACTTTCTTCGTTTTAAGTTGTTTCACCAATGCATCCAACTGTGCGAGACGCGCCTCAGTCATTTCACCGTTTGCCGCCGCTTCATACATGTTAAACAATTCTGATTGACGTTCTTGAGGTGAGTTCGGAGCAGTTAAACTAAATACCAAAGGAGTTTTTGTAATGCTTTTGTGCAATTTCTCTACCGCCTTCATTTCTTCAATTGAAAGATCCTTACTGCTTACCAAAACACTTTTGAACTTGTCTACCAATAAGGTATCGGTACCTTTTTTATCGGTCATTTCAAGGAAATGGTCGATTTTTTCTACAACAGCAATTTGAGCATCAAAGTCGGTAGAATCAGTATCATATCCTTTCAATATATCATCCATGAATCCTTTCATAGAGTATGGGAATGTTTTTACTCGTGTCGGTTCTTCCGGATCTGAATAAAGGTAATCTGGTGGTGTTACACCATAACGTATGTAATCATAGAGCAAACTTGATCTACTCTCTTTCGCTTCCAAATACTTGTCAAACTCAACTTTGTATTCAGCATCCGTCATTTCTTGCTGTGTCAATTTCCACTCCGCTTTAGGAATTTTTCTTGATAGTGCTTTGTATTTTGTGTTGAAATCTTCGAACGTTGCCTCGCTTTCCACCTCATCGTTTTGTGCAAGATCCTTATTGACTTTCCCTTTTTTAAGTTCTTTCTTACTGATGGTCACATGGGGACGACTTGTTTCAAGGAAGTTGATGGCATAATACACCGCACCGCTGATGAGAACGGCAAGCATTGCCAATACCGTCCAACGCCAAGTCTTGACGTTGTAAATACCCTTCGCGAGTTGGGTTAATTTGTTTTTCATGGTAGCATTTAAGTTTAGTTCTCCTACTCTATTCGCTTTTCGGATTCCGCGTATTATTGTTTAATTATTCTTAAAGGTAATGATTCATTGTTCAATTGGATGAAGTAAATACCTGGGGCAAATCCATCCAATGTAATTCGTGTCATTGTGCCTGTCAATGCACCTTCTAGAACTTTGCGTCCGGCAGCATCACAAAGCACATTGCACCCGAGATATTACAGCCTTGGACTAAGCGCAAACAAGTGCCGTTATCAGTAAATTTTTCATCTTTAATTCTTCATTTTTAATTCTTCATTCCTTCCCCCTCCTGCCACTTCAACTCAATCTTCCCTTCCTCAGTAAAAAAGTAAGATTTCATCGCTCGGTCGAATTTAATCGGGGCGCCAAATTCGTTTTTCAAGACATCGAGGTAGTTGTACACCATGCGCTCGGAAACATTGAGCTTCTTTGCGATTTCTCGGGCATTGCCCGTCGATTTTTGCTCGATGGCCTCTATAAGTCGCTGCAGGTTTTCTAAGTACATTGTCGATTACTCGATTTTTTTTTAGGCGAGTGTAAAATAACTGCTGCTGACTGAAATATAAATTCAGTTTTAAAGTGAGTCAAACTATTTCTTTACCCATTCCCAATGAAGCTTTCCAGGCCGCTCAAATTGATACGACTTCCGGTACTTATTGAATTCAATTGGCGCATGAAACTTATTCTTCAAAACCTGCACATAGTTGTAAATCATGCGCTCACTTACTTCCAGTTTTTCTGCAATTTCTGCAGGTGAACCGGTACGTTCCTTTTCGACCAAATGAATGAAATACTTTATCTTTTTGATGTTCACAGCGCATGTATTTATTGCATTGTCGTATAATTCAGTTGTTTGTCCCGAATGTTGCTGATGTTTTTTACAATTAAAGTGTACCTTAGATTCTCAAATGTTTATAAATCAGGAATATTGGACCCTTTTTCTACACGGCAATGACCGTGCCTTGGGAGAATTGTACCATGATTTGTTTGAACCTTTGGTCTTCGTTGCCTACCATCGTGTAAAAAATATGGAGGTAGCTCGGGACATTGTGAGCGAACTCTTCGTCACGCTATTGACAACAAGCACTGAAGTGAGAAAAACGAAGTGGCAAAATGTGGAATCAATACACGCCTATTTAACGACATCCGTGAAGAATAAAGCCATCGACTTTATTCGTGCCGAAAAATCACACTTCGACATTTTAGCACAACTTCCTGCTAAACAATTGACGGAAAATGACGTTGATGTATTGGACGATTTGCATACGTTGCCGACAAAAGAAACTGAACTTTTTCAACTTCATCTCGACGGATATAGCAATACAGAAATTGCGAAACAAAACATGATTTCAGAAAAAACGGTGCGAAACAAATTGAGCCTGACACGCCAAAAAATGGCCTTGATGTATAAATCCCTAGTAACGATTGCTTTATGGATGACCGTTCATTAAGTGCAATGCTGGCGTTGTTGGATCAACCCATCCTGTTGCGTTTGCATGTGGCAAGTTTGCGCAATCGCAAAGATTTGGATGAATCCGTTCTGGGGTTTATCGCTTTGTACGATGAATGTGAGGGTGATGGCATGCGCATAAGAAAACAATTGGCTGCAAACAAGAAATCCATTCTATCGCCTCTTCACGCAAAAAAGACGTCAAAATACCGAATCCTTAAATACGCCGCAATCTTCATCTTTGCAGCACTGAGCAGTGTTGGTGCTATTCAACTTTTGAATTCAAACCAGATTGAACTTTCCAATACATTTAAAGACCCAGGATTGCCAAATTATATGGGTACATCGGCAAGTGTAGATCTATCCGACGCCATGTTTCACTATAAAAAACAGGACTTCAAGAAAGCAGAAGCTGCGATGCAACGCGTAAAAAGAATCCATCCTAACAACGATACGGTGCAGTATTACAGTACCTTGTTCACTTTTGAGAATGGAGAACGCGAAGTTGCCTGTAAGCAATTTGAAACGATTTGGAAGAGTCGAAGCAAATTTGCAGATCGGGCCGCATATTTCATTGGGGTTCATTATGCAGAAATGAATCAACGTTCAAAGGCCATCCGTATCTTTAAGATCCTTTCGAAGAGCGAGGATGAATTTTTGCGCGCCGCAGCAAAAGCGCACCTGCTGCAGTTACGACACCAATAAGCACAAAAATCCACCACGAAAAATCGCTTTTAGGAGCTGAAGGGACATACCTCAACTTATAACTTTGAATCAACTGAAAGCCTTCCAAATATTGAGGATGGCGCATGCTTGGATGTTTTCTGTAGAACTCATTTTTCGCAAAAAAAACAGCATCTTCGAAGAGCATGCCTTCTGCAATTTTCTGGTAAAACACCCTAAAGAACTCTGAAGAAAAATAATCGTCCACTTTAGATGGAGAAACGAGTACGGCTTTTGCGCCGTTGCTCAAGATGCGTAAGGGAATTGACCGGTTGAATTCATTGACTAAAAAATTCGCATAGCCCGAAAAACAGTTGTTCAAGACCACTAAATCGCGGCGCACCGGAAACTCGCCCGTTAACCGCCGTTCTGATTTTGCGCCATTCGACAAGAAATAACGCAACTGAAAAGCTGGAGTTTTCGCCTCTTCGTCCATCGTAAATTCGCCGTGACCATAAAGGTGGAAAATTCCTGAGGGGTAAAGGCTTTTTTTTAAATCGCCAGAATAAGCACTTTTCGAATAGTCTAAGCGTGTTTCAAACTGATCAAAAAACTCATTCATAAAAGGCAACTTCGTCCCATCATTTTGACGTAAATACCGAACATCCATGCGACTTGGCTGAAGCACCCTTTCGCCTTTGAAATACGTGATTGGATTGTATACACGCACAAAATTGATGGTGTTTCCTAGATATTGGGCATTCGAAAACCCCGAGGACAAGGTGTCTTTCAGCATAATCTCGTATGGATTCTTGTCGTCATAGCTGATGTATACTTTTTTCATCTTCGGGAATGCCTGGAGTACATCTGAAAAATTCTTAGTGAAATCCTTGTAACTCATTCGTTGAAAGTTCTTGAAATCAAGTACATCGAAATTTCGTTCATTTAAATTCCCACTAGTGCTAGAATTCACAAAGGTGATTTTTGACCGTGTAATCAAGATTTTTTTTCCATCCAAAAGATCATTGTCACTTTGCATCAACAAGTAACATTCATTCTTTTTCAATCGTTTTTGAATGAATGCAGCAGTCACAAACGGAATAGATTGAAAGGTTTGATCTGGCCAACTCTTTAAAAAATGAAAGTAACTCTTCAAGGTAATCAGGTGCGATACCGCATTAGAGAAATCCGCTTTCCCATTTGCCTCGTTCATGGACTTTATGGCATACAAGTTAAATAGATTGATGTAGGGAGAGGTGCGGTAGGAATCATAAGGCAAATCACTTTGGGCATCAAAACTTTGCCAAAAATCAGAACGAAGCTTCCTCAGGATAGCAATTTGGGCATCGATTGACTTGCTGTCGTAGGTCAAATTCAAAGTGTTTCGGGTATAAAACGTGAGAAAAACCATCAAAGGCTGAAAGGCGACTTTAGACCGATCGAAAAGTGTTTTTCGGGGCAGCTTGTTCAGTGCATATTTAAAAATGTCATCCGCTTCCTTGTATTTCTTCGTGTAGGTATGAATGGCTCCTTTTAATCCAGACAAGGTCAAACAATCATTCCGATGCCATGGCTTTAAACATGCAAGTCCTTTATCGTACAAGTCGTTTGCTTTATTGAACGCAACAATCTGAAGCGGCGAGTTTGGATTACTCTTTTCGCCCGAAACGATGTCCAACCAACGATTGGCATAGGATCGATAAAGCATAGAAAGATCGCTTGTAAACTTGAATGGAAATTTTTGCTGGTAATAAATTGCCGAATCGAACCACTGAAACTGCTTTCGTTTGAATTCAGCAATAGGGACATCCAAATAGGCGCTTGGTTTGATTCTGTCATTTCTATACAAATACGTAATCGCATAGACCTCGTACATAAAGGGAACGTCAATTTTTTCCATCGACGAACGATTCTTTCGAAACAGATCCATGGCTTTATTGGAGTACACCAAAGCGCTGTCTGACCACATCATGTAGTGCCAATAATAGGCTTTGTTCGCATAAACTTCAGAGACATAGATTGGGTCTAGACGCCGTGCAACCTTCAGTGCTTGATCACAACTTTTGAGGTATTTATCAAAAATCTGTTGATGCAAAAAAACCTTTGACAACAGTTTTTGGCAGGCATAACGGGCTTCAAGTGAGCCAGAATTCGAATGAACGATTTGCTGTAAGAGCCCTTCTGCTTGCTTGAGTTGGCCCGATTGAATCCTGTTCTCAATAGACGTGATGGTCGACTGCTCTTCTTGTGTCATTGAAAACACGGAAAAACTGAACAGCAAGGAACATACGAGCAGTAATCTTCTGCTTATTCCCTTCTTCACCTGTGCCATTATTGCGTTCGCTCCCATTCCAACTGCAAAAGAACACTTTTAATTTAACGTTCAATTTCAGTTTTCCGAAAATAATGGAAATCAGCACTTAGCGGAGTGACTCCTGCTTCAGCACAATCTGGTACACCTCGTTTTCCTCGCGAATATACCCATGGTCATAGCAGAAGAAATAATCGACACCTTCACGGGTGCGGTAGGTATTGGTGAAGTAATGAAAATTAAAGCCCTCATCAGCCAACTGAATGCCGTGTGCCTTGGTATTGCCATCGACAAGATAAGCTTTTAAGATCAGTCGGTTTTTACGCAAAATGTTGTTGATGCGGCGCATGTGTTCAGTCGCATCCTCATTTTTTCGGTTGTTGAAGGAGTTTCGGCAGTGGTCAGAACAAAATTTCTGATCTCTACGCCCAGTCAAAGCATGACTGCACTCTAGACAGGTTCGTTTAATCATAATCGTAAGTGGTTAGCTATACAATATTAACAAGAATTAACAGCACTTCCAAAGGTCGTGGGGTGAATGTTTGTGAACTTTGTGTGTTTCGAACAATAAATTAAAATGAACGAGAATTCAAACATCACAACTACTCCGGCAGAGGCACTGCGCTTGTTAAATGATAAAATTCAATTGGAATTTATCCTCATCAAACAACTGAAAGATGAGATCGCTAAGGTCATTGTCGGGCAAAGCTACATGATAGACCGCTTGCTCATTGCGCTATTGGCCGATGGACACGTATTGCTCGAAGGAGTGCCCGGACTTGCCAAGACACTTGCCATCAAGACACTTTCGGAGGCGATTGATGTGCAATTTAGTCGCATTCAATTTACTCCAGACCTTCTACCCGCTGATGTCACGGGAACCATGATTTACAACCAAAAAAGTGAACAATTCACGGTAAAGAAAGGTCCTGTTTTCGCGAATTTCGTATTGGCAGATGAAATCAATCGCGCCCCAGCAAAGGTGCAAAGTGCCTTGCTCGAAGCCATGCAAGAACGACAAATCACCATTGGTGACACTACCTATCCTTTACCGAACCCCTTCTTGGTC
>CAMBMC010000029.1 GCA_945868555.1 Chitinophaga pinensis
CTTTTTCAAAGGGATTCAGTTGTATTTGACAACCAATAAATTTAAACCTGCTGAGTTTCATCAGTTGCGCTTGGCATTTGAGGAGGTTTCTGGCCAGGACTTGAATTGGTTTTTTAATCAATGGTTCCAAGGCCCAGGTCACCCAATCCTTGATGTAAGTTATGTGAACGACTCATTAAATCATAGTATAAGTGTGATTGTCAATCAAAAGCAAGACTTGGAATTGTCGCCTATATTTAGGCTGCCTGTAGACATTGCGGTCTTTGATGCAGAAGGTAAACATGTGTACCCAATGCTGATTGATTCATTGAATCAAAAACAAACCTTCAGTTATTTAGGAGAGCTAAAATCTATTGTATTTGATGATCAAAAGATGCTCCTCGCAAAAATCCGAGAGGAAAAGTCAGCCGGTCAATTCCTGTTTCAATATTACAATGTCACGCGTTACAAAGCTAGGAAAGAGGGATTGATGTTTGGCACACAAGGCGCGGTAGTCAAAACGCCTAAAGGTCAGCAATTGATTTTGGATGCCTTGAATGATAAATTTTGGGACATTCGTTTGGTTGCTATTGAAAAGGCTGTGAAGCTGAAGGATGAAAATGTTGGGAAGGCAAACAAGCTGATTCGAGATCTGGCGATGAATGATCCCAACTCATCCGTGCGCGCCTCTGCATTGGCCTATTTATCGAGTAAATTGGAAAATGCAGAATTGATTGCCGTTTGCAGTGATCGATTGGAAAAAGACCAGTCGTATTTGGTCATCAGTGCGGCTTTAAAAAGTCTTGGTAAAATTGATCCCGAATTGGCCTTGAATAAGGCAAAGGTTTTAGAATCTGAGCCATCATCAAAAATGATTTCTGGGATCGCCCAACTTTATGGCGCACACGCCAAAGAAGATGTCTTGCCATTCTTCGAAAATGTACTGAAGGGAAACATTCTGCAAGGGTTTGATCAGTTGGGCGTTTTAAATTCTTTGACATTCTTTAATGTGCGTCAAGAGCCCGCGACGATTGAAAAGACGTTTGAGCTTTATGCCTTCATGAATGAAACAGGAGGTTACTACACAAAGATGTTCATGAGTCAAAATGTGGCGTATTTAATTTCTCTATTTGACACAAAAATGACAGAGCTTGACGAAGAGATTGCTGCGCATGAAAAAAACAACAACGCCGCGTATGCCGACAAAGCGCGCCGTAAGAAAAAAGAATTTATTGCCTTGAAGGAACGTTTTCTAACCTTGCCAACCGAATAGCAATCAACACATTAAAGTGACAAACCCGGTCCTTGAGATCGGGTTTTTTTGTGCTTTCTCGAAACTTTTTTCCATTCAGATGTTTGTTATATTGAAGATTCAATCTATATTTGATTAATAATTCGTCAAAACAATGCTTAAATAATCGACATGAAACATTTAAAAACGGGTGACAAGGTGCCAGACTTTTCTGGAAAGGATCAAAATGGCAATATGATTTCGCTTGGCGATTTCAAAGGAAAGAAACTTGTCGTGTATTTTTACCCAAAGGATGACACGCCGGGATGTACTGCACAAGCATGCAGTTTGCGGGACAATTATACTGAATTATTGCAAAATGGAATTTCTATTTTGGGAGTAAGTGCAGATTCTCAAACAGCACACACGAAATTCATTACCAAATATGAGCTTCCGTTTCCCCTTATCTCCGATGAAAGCAAGGAGGTTATAAACCTTTTTGGGGTTTGGGGTCCAAAGAAATTTATGGGCAAAGAATATGACGGGATTCACCGCACAACCTTTTTAATTGATGAGCAACAAACCATTGTTGAGATCATCGATAAACCGAACACAAAAGAGCATGCGGAAGAAATTTTGAGAATTTTCAATTAAAAAAAGAAGGTCGTAAGTTGTTTACGATCTACGGCATCTATCTTTGCTTCAACACTAAAAACAAACAGCCAACCGAAAGGGAGGAATTTAAAACAAAAACGATATGGCAGTAAAAGACATTAACCCGGAAAAATTAAAAGCGCTCCAGCTTACAATGGAGAAATTGGACAAAGCTTATGGAAAAGGAGCAGTGATGAAATTGGGAGATTCTCCAGTTGAAAAGGTGGAAGTTATTCCAACAGGTTCAATCACCTTAGACATCGCCTTGGGCATCAATGGGTATCCAAAAGGGCGTGTGGTGGAAATCTACGGACCTGAGTCATCGGGTAAAACGACCTTGGCAATACACGCAATTGCTGAAGTGCAAAAGATGGGTGGAATCGCTGCGTTTATTGATGCGGAGCATGCATTCGATCAGTTTTATGCACAGAAATTGGGCGTTGATATAAATAACCTTTTGATTTCTCAACCTGATAATGGTGAACAAGCATTAGAAATAGCGGACAATCTTATTCGATCTGGAGCGGTTGATTTAGTTGTGATCGATTCGGTTGCGGCACTCACACCAAAGGCAGAAATCGAAGGCGAAATGGGTGATTCACAAATGGGATTACAGGCGCGTTTGATGTCAAAGGCCTTGCGTAAACTGACAGGCTCAATCAATAAGGCGGGATGCTGTTGTATTTTCATTAACCAGCTGCGCGATAAAATTGGCGTGATGTTCGGAAACCCAGAAACAACAACAGGTGGTAATGCACTGAAATTCTATTCTTCTATCCGCATCGACATCCGCAGAGCAAGTCAAATTAAAGAAGGCGAAGAAGTGGTTGGTAACCGTGTGAAGGTGAAAGTTGTGAAAAACAAAGTAGCACCACCTTTCAGAAAGGCGGAGTTTGATATCATGTATGGAGAAGGAATTTCGAAAGTAGGTGAAATCATTGACCTTGGTGTTGATCTCAGTATCATTAAGAAAAGCGGAAGCTGGTTCTCTTATGGAGAAACTCGCCTCGGACAAGGCCGCGATTCTGTAAAGCAAATTATTAAAGACAATCCTGAGCTTTTTGATGAATTAGAAGCGAAGATCAAAGAAGCTCTTGGAGCAAAAGGAGTTGTTATTCCAATGCTACAAGACTAACTGCATATCGTAACGAAGGCGGCACTCTTTCCGGGGTGCCGTTTTTGTTGTTAAAGGAATTTGATACATTTGAATTCTATGATCGAAATTAAACAGATTGCTTTTATCATTAATGGGGCAAGACGATTGAATCTGACTATTCAGCAGATGATCGACCAATGTACCGACAACCCTTCTTTTCAAGTACACATTGTAAAAACCACTCAAGCGAAGGAGGCGATTGAATTGTCTACAAAATTTTCGGAAGAAGGCATCGATTTGATTGTTGCTGTGGGAGGTGATGGATCTGTAAATGAAGTGATGAATGGCATGATGCGCGCAAATCGAAAACCCTTACTTGCCATCATCCCAAATGGCACCGGGAATGATTTTTACCGATCGGCCTTCAACAATTCAAGGCAAGGGGATTTTCTTTCTGCGCTAAAAAATCCGAGCGTCATGTCCGTTGATGTTGGCAAAATTGAAAGTGATCTTGGTACCCAGTATTTTTTGAATATCGCTGATGTCGGATTTGGGGCAGCCGTTGTAGAAATCCTAAACAAACAACGAATTTATTTTGGAGGTAAGGCTTCCTATGCCTTAGCCATTTTGCGCACATTCATTGGATTTAAAACACCACATTTATCCATTCAATCGGCAACATATCAGTATTCCGGACCTGTGTTTATGGTCGCGTTTTGCAATGGCGATATGTTTGGAGATGGACTCTATATCCACCCCGGCGCCAAAGTGAATGATGGAGTTCTGAACATTACACTACTTAAGAAAATTGGATTGATGGACTATGTTCGAAACCTAAAAAACCTAAAAACAGGCAAACGGATCAATCATCCGGAAGCATTTTATTTCGCAGAAAATAAATTGAGGATTCAAGTATCCAAAGGAAAAGCAGTAACTGAAACAGATGGAGAGCACTTTCCAACTGCGGATCTCAATGTTTCAATCATACCTTCAGCACTAAAATTGTTGGTGACGGAATGGTAAACAAGGTATTTCTTTTGTAATTTCTTGTGTTCTCGCTTAAAATTTCTTAAGTTTCCTTACTTTTTGCGATTTATATTGAAAGACACTGCTATGAAAATAAACGCGTTATTCCTTCTGCTAACCGTGTGTTCCGGAACACAAATTCACGCGCAACTAATTGACAAGTCACCTTTTGGTTTTAATAGTCCATTGGCTCAAAATCCAAAAGATACAGCAGCAACAGTTGTTTGGACTGAAGTCATTGAAGAAAGATCCATCTTTTCATCCTCCTATAAAAGTGATGATGGACAGGTGAAATTTGAATACAGCAAAGCACCAGTCAATTATTTCAATGCAAACAAACAATTAGTGCCTATCAATCCTGCTCTAAAGGAAATCTCAAAAAATGTAGCACTATGGGCGGCATTAGACCAACCTTTTCCGACATGGTTATATGCCAGTGGTGCATTTGGGATCACTTTAGGTGAAAATACCAACATGCGTGTTGGGGAAAAATTCATTTTAAATGGAATTGAAATAGATGGTAAACCCTTGAACGTCTCTGAGAATCGTGTGATTCAACAGTTTACCGATCATGGTATTTCTCGAATTCTTGATTACTTTGAAAACGCAGTTGAATATTCATATGTATTGAGCGAAATGCCAACGTCAAACAATGCCAACTTTACCTTTGACGAACGATTGGATTTGCCCTCTGGGTTTAGCGTTATGGTTGAAAATGGCTTGTTGATCATTCGAAATGCCGAAAAACAAGTTGTCGCCACATTTCATGAACCGCTCTGTTACGATGCCCAAAAAGAATGGATGCTTGCTGAGTATTCCTTGATTGAAAATGGCAATGATCGCTATGTGCGCCTTACTGTTCCCGCATCATGGCTCAATGCCCCGAATCGACACTATCCAATTGTGATTGATCCAATTGTTCAAGGCCCAACAAGCGTATGGAATGGTGGCTCAATGCCTTCTTGCATCTTACCAAACTACAATATAGACAGTATTCAAATGGTTATTCCTGCAGGTGTCACGGTAACAGGACTTTTTGTAACAGGTAGTTTTTATGCTGACCCATTTACACCAGCAACGATGAGTCAAGGAGAAATGAAATTCAGCACGACCTGTGGAATTTCACAAGCCTTTACAATTACGGGTGCAACGGCGACATTGCCGGGAACTGCTTATCTCGATTCGTTTAACATTCTGTCACCACTCATGTGCTGTTTCGCTGAGTCCTGCAATCCGCAAAGCTTCTATCTGCGCATGCACCTCGGGCGAACAGGTCCAGGAACAGGGTGCAATACCACCTACATTCGCTATGATCCATTTAGCACTTTATGGCCATTTAAAGCAGTTGTCGTCGGACGGACACCTGAACCCTACGGCAGTAAATGGAATGTACCTGCTACACCAATTTGCTCGAATCAATGCACCATCACAGGAACTGCTTATGTATATTATGGAGTAGCACCATACACGTATACTCACCCGTGGTCAACACAAGTGGTGACTCAGGGTCAAAATAATGGCTGTGGTACAGGGGCGAACAGTTTTCAATTCACATTGAATATCCCCAATTGTCCAACGTATTGCGATCCCACAGCTTCACTTGTTGTTCCACCTCCGGTGATTACCGATGCGTGTGGTCTAGTGGTCATGGGAATTCCTGCAGATGCCGTTCCCTTGAAAATCACTCCTCAAGTGGATATCATCATGGACACCTTGCTTTGTTCGGGCGCACCTTCAACCATTGCCTTGAATTCGTGTGTGCCAAATGGTGTGGTAAATTGGTCTGGAAATGGTCAAAGTGGAACAGGAACGTTTGCCGATACGATCTACAACACGACCAACAGCATTGCAGTGATTCCCTATTCAGCAGTAACTACCGAAAATGGGTGTGTGTCCGACACGGTTCTCATTAATCTTTATGTGGAGCCCTTGCCCATAGCGAATTTTACTTCAACACCAAATCCAGCCATCGTAGCAATCCCTGTCGATTTTACGGACCAGTCTCAGAATTACAATGGGCCCTTGAATTATTCATGGGCTTTAGATGGGCAGAATTTTTCAACAGACCAAAACACAGCGAATACCTTTTTTAGTCCAGGGGAATATACGATGTGTTTGGCGGTAGAGTCCAGCTCGCTATGTGCCGATTCAGTTTGCCAACTTATTCAAGTTGTTCCAGCTACCGTGATACCACCAAATGTGATTACAGCCAACAATGATCAAATCAATGATTTGTTAGAATTCAAATACTTAGAGTTTTATCCAAACAATTCACTCGTTATTTTGAACCGTTGGGGTAATGTGGTATATGAAAAAGTGGGCTATGCCAATGATTGGAATGGTGATAATTTGACTGCTGGAACGTATTTCTATATGCTCATTGTCAACGATGGTGAACAAGAATACAAAGGTTTTATTCAAATTGTGCGTTAATTTTTTTGCATGGTTGCGTAAACCCTAGTGTAAATAACGGAAAACCATGCGCAACATTTCAAAATCCAAATTTCTCTCTGGTATTCAATGTGAAAAAAAATTATTTTTCGATACCCACCGTAGGGAACTAAAACCACCTGTTTCTCCGGAACAGCAAGCGACATTCGATATGGGCCATGTCGTTGGATTGTTGGCACAGGCATATTTTCCTGGTGGCATGGATGCCACGCCTGGGGAAGATAGAAGCTATGTTGTGCCAATTTCCAACACCCGACGTTGGATCAACGAAGGTGTACAAACGATTTATGAAGCTACATTTTCAGCCAATGGTGTGTTTGCCGCACTGGATATCCTGCATCACCACAATGGTGAACGTTGGGCGATTGAGGTCAAGAGCAGCACGGGAGTAAAGGACTATCACATTACAGACGCTTCATTGCAATTCTATGCCATGGATCAAGCAGGGTTTCGTCCGGATCGCTTTTTCTTGATGCACATCGATAATACTTACGTGAAGAATGGTCCAATCGACCCAAGTAGTTTCTTTGCACTTGAGGAGCTGACAGAACAGGTGCTAAACAATCAAACTTGGGTGGCGAGACGAGTCAATGAGTTGCGTAACATGCTGGAAGGTGATGAGCCTATAGTTCAAATTGGCCCTCACTGCAGCGCCCCATTTTCCTGTGATTATAAGGGCCATTGTTGGGGACATATACCCGAAAACTCCGTTTTTGATTTGTACAATTCTCGGGGTAAAGAATGGAGGTATTACAACAATGGAATTGTAGACATTCGCGATATTCCAGACATCGATGCATTGGGTCATCGACAGCGATTGCAGGTCGAAGGTCAACGGCATGGGAGCGGTCATGTTGACGAAGAGAAAATCCAAGAATTTTCACAAAACTTTCTATTTCCGCTTTATTTTTTAGATTTTGAAACCATTTTCACAGGACTTCCTGTTTTAAACGGAACACGGCCATATCAGCAGGTACCTTTCCAATATTCTTTGCATATCTTGTCAGAAGATGGAACCAAGGAGCATCGAGAATTTTTGGCCTCTGCTCAAGATTTCAATTCCACGATTGCCATAGATCCAAGACAGCAACTCATCCAACAACTTCGCAGTGATATTGGACTGACAGGCACTATTATTGCTTACAATGCATCATTTGAGATAAGTGTTTTGAATGAATTGGCTGCTGCCTTTCCAGCAGATGCAGAGTACCTCATTGATATTACCCATCGTTTCGTTGACCTTCTTGTGCCATTTCAAAGTGCCTGGTATTACCTTCCAGAAATGGGTGCCTCAGCATCGATAAAGTCAGTGCTTCCAGCCATTGCACCGGAATTCAGTTATGATGATTTGGTGATTGGCAATGGTGGAGATGCCAGTTCAATTTTTCATTCCATGATAACGGGTGATTTTGTGGGCGATGAAGCAGAAACACGCCGCCATTTATTGGCCTATTGCGAGCGCGACACCTACGGGATGGTAGTTATTTGGAAGGCGGTTTTTGGGTTTTTTGTCTAGATTATTAACCAATTTGTTTCTTTTTAGTCAATTCTAATAAGGCTTATTCGGTCTTTCACAAGGCTTACTACATCTTGTTTCGAGTCTTTACTACGTAGAACTACGTAGTGCTTCTCCAGAGAAATACTGAAAGTTAGCGTGCTACTTCCCGAAATCATTGCGTCCCAAAATCACTGCATCTATCTTTATATCATAAAGCAGTCGGGGTGGTTCCCGATTTTCATAGCAGTAGTTTATTTAGTTTAGGTAGTAAAAAAGGACGCGAATGAGCGTCCTTTTTTAGTTTGAAACAGTTTGATCGCTGATTAATGGTGGTGTAAAAGAGCTAAACTCAAAGAACCTGCTGGAGGATGACAATTCGAATAGAAAGGCACTAAGTTCCATTGAAGGCGACTTCATAGTTGCAAAGCAATTTGGCAATAGAATAGAAGAGTGAGAATGAGAGTGAGAATGAAGAAAAAAACCAGAGTGGTCAACAGCGCTTTCGTTCTGTTTCTCACTCTGGTTTTTTGTACCTCGGGCCGGAATCGAACCGGCACGCCCGAAAGCACAGGATTTTGAATCCAGCGCGTCTACCAGTTCCGCCACCGAGGCATTCCGAAATTGGTGCACAAATTTAACACTTTATTTCAACTCCCCACGCAGTAGCACGCAAAATTGTAGGAATTATACTTTTGAAACTTTCATCAATCGCTCACGTTTGCCGTCAGAGATTCTTAAAAAGTAGATCCCAGATTCAATGCCGTCAAGTTGATTGAACTGCACGAAATTAGTTTGTGGCGCTGCAACCAACGAAGCAATGATCCTGCCCTGAGCATCCATTAGCGTAACATTCGTTTCCTCTGTTAGCGATTCGCCTAACTCTAAGGTGATTGTCCCCGAAAAAGGATTAGGGTACACCTCTGCCTTTTGAAAGGAAAGTTCATCATTGCCTGTCATGCTGCAGCCATTCAGGGTTCCCGGCATGTTGATGTCCAACCATGTAATACGGCGTGTGTACCAATCTTTCAATCGTTGTACTTCTTCTGAATAACTCTGCGCAGGTGGCTGAACTTCACCAGTTCCGGTGGCAACACCCATGTTCCCCCATGTTTGGTAGTGCCATGCCTGACTTTCATTCACCACATTGGCCACAGAATCTATTTTTGCAAGGATGTATGGTAAGCTCAAAATGTTTCTGCGTAAGTCATCATAGCGGCAACGTACCTCATTCGCAAAGACGGTGTCTTGCAAAAGGCGAATGTACCACCCACATGCATGAACATCTTGATCTACTTCTCCGTACATAAATTGTGATCCATCCTCAGACCCATTCCACATGTCTTTTTGCGACCAGTCGAAGTCCCAAACCGGTCCGGCGTGAAGCTTTTTATAGGTTCCATCGGAATAATCTTTGTCCTTCCAGAAGAATCGACTCTTCTTGAATCCGTCCACATTTCTGGTCAACTCATTAATGATAAAATAGTCGATGAAGGATTCAATGTGCATGAAACGGCGATATCCAAAAGTGGGGTCGTCATACCCAACTGAGTAAAGGGCTGTTTCCAGCTGATTGATGTAGTTTTGAATATAGGTTTGTTGTGCTGGAACAATATCAGATGGCTTTGGATAGTAATACACATAGTGGATATCCAATCCGGGAAAACCAATCGGAGAGTAGTTGCTCAACCATGAATTGCTAGCATCATAATAATCAATTTTGATGATATACCCTCCCGTTGCATCCAAGCCCAGGATCTCATTGCTGTCCAATTTAGCGATGTCGATGCGGAAAGTGTCCCGCTTAATTTTTTCACAGAGCATATAAACTCCTTGATAATCTCCATCAATCACCACATCTACAAAGCGTGAGCGAACGCCATAGTGTCCCATCGAATCGAACAAATTGAAGGGAACGAAATTGCGGGCAAATGATTTGTCGTTGTAATTGGCCAATAGGTTCCAATCACTTTCAGCGGGCATCCCGATGAGGGAAGAATCAATATCGTTTCCAAGGTTATCGCGTAGCTCAAAGGAATAAGGTTTTTGAGGCAATGAAAGGGAATAGTTTCCGCGGTATTCCAATCCAATTTTACCATCGTATTCATTGAATGGATCAACCATGTGGTTTCTGTTTCCCGGTCCGTTGTAAATGATCCCCATGTCCACATTTGTTTTGATGTCTGTTTGAATGGCTTGACCCCCTGTGTTGATGACCACAATTGGAAGATCCGATTCAGTAAATTGAAAATAATCGGCTGGGCTTGAACCAAATGTCAAGGACCAATCTTGTACAGCACCCTCATCAGCACCATATCCGTCCGTGACACGCAGGAACCATGTCCCATTTGGATTCTGCCCGTTGTTCACAGCGCCCATTTGTCCCATAGGTGTATAGGTACCTGTAAATGGCGCCGAACCCGTTGCAATGTTTGCTGCTGCCAGGGTGTTAAAGCAGGTGTTCACAAGGTTGTCATCTCCACCACCAATTCCTCCTGCCAGCAATTTCACAGTTCCGTCTGGCGCCACCAATTCAAAGGTCAAATCGGCCAAATAGGTATGCGTCAAATTGATACAAACGGTTTCTAAGCCAAAGGTCGTCGTGTTGATGCTTGTCTGAGGAACCGCAACAGTAGCTGGGACATCAATGGTTTGAAAGTCTAGAATTGTACCTGTTCCCCCATTGAATGTTTGTGCATGTAAACCGTATGAACTGATTAAAGTGAGCGCTGCAAGGTAAAGATTCTTCAATTTCGTGTACTTTTAGATGTTGAATTTAACACATTTTCACGTCATGCGAAAAATACTCATCAAAAACATTAAAGGACTCGTGCAAGCGGGTGAGGATTTGCCGTTGATGCTTTGTGGCGCTGAGATGGCAAATATTCCCATAATCCCAGACGCTTTTGTTGCATTGGAGGATGGCGAAATTGTGGCTTATGGACCCATGACTGAATTGCAAGGCATCGATGATTGGCGTGACTTAGAATTGGTTGATGCCGAGGGAAAATATGTCATGCCGGCATTTTGTGACCCACACACACACACCGTTTTTGCACGCAGCCGTGAGGAGGAATTTGTGGATCGAATCAATGGATTAAGTTACGAAGACATCGCACTGCGTGGAGGTGGAATTTTAAATTCAGCCAGAAGGCTTGCCGACTTGTCGGAAGATGAGTTGTTCATTCAATCGATTAAACGTATTGAGAAGTTGATGGCCTACGGAACAGGTGCGATCGAAATAAAATCAGGTTATGGCTTGTCGGTAGAGTCGGAAATTAAAATGCTGCGTGTCATAAAACGATTGAAAGAAAAATCGCCCATTGCCGTGAAAGCGACTTTTTTAGGGGCGCATGCTTTCCCCAAAGAATACAAGGAAAATCATCGTGGATATATCGACCTCATAAAGCAGGAGATGCTCCCAAAGATCGCTGAGGAAGGTTTGGCAGATTACATCGATGTCTTTTGTGAACGAAACTACTTTTCAGTAGATGAAATGGAAGAAATTCTGCTGGAGGGAAAAAAGTACGGTCTCGTTCCGAAGGTGCATGTCAACCAATTTTCTGCACTTGGCGGTGTCGCAAAGGCGGTCGAATTGGGTGCCTTGTCGGTGGACCACTTGGAAGAAATTACGGAGGATGACATCAACGCATTGAAAAACAGCGCGTGCATGCCAACTATTTTACCGAGCTGCTCACATTTTCTCGGAATACCATTTGGGAATGCACGAAAAATGATTTCAGCTGGTTTGCCGGTAGCCTTGGCGAGTGATTTTAATCCCGGTTCAACACCAAGTGGAAATCTTGGATTTGTATGGTCCCTGGCTTGCGTAAAAATGAAACTAACACCCGAAGAAGCGTTAAATGCCCTAACCATCAACGCGGCCTATGCCATGGGGCTAAGTGAGACGCATGGAAGAATTGCACTTGGACGAAAATCACCCCTTCTGATGACAACGCAAATCCCATCACTCGCATATATTCCTTACGCGTTTGGCGACATGCATATCGAACGAATTTTCATTTAATTCTCAAGGATTCTATACCTTTACACCATGCATAAATCCCCTTTACTTTTCACCCTGTTTTTTCTGATGTGCAGCAACTTACTGTTTGGTCAGAATATTCAGCGTAAAAATGAACTGTTGTGGGAAATCTCTGGAAACGGGTTAAAGGCGAAAAGCTATCTCTATGGGAGTTTGCACTCAAACGATAAGCGCCTTTTTCGCCTATCTGACTCTGTATATGTGGCACTAAATGCGACAAAATCAGTTGTCCTTGAGACGGATATTTTTTCCCTTTTTGAAGAATGGGATACGCGAAAAGATGAGATTCGCTTGCTTTACGACAACAAGGGAAAGCCTTATACAGCAAACGATCAGGCATCAGAAACCATTTATGGCAATGAAGATGGAATGCCGCAGTTCTTGGATGCCTATTTTCTTCAATACTGCCACAACGCGAAAAAGAATTTTTTTCCACTCGAAACGGTTGAGGAACAGTTGAGCTTGTTGACAGAAATTGGTTTGCCCGATGGGAATGGAATGAACCTACCTGTTTTCGATTACTTGCAGGAGAAAGTCATCGAATTGTACCTTCAGGGGGATATCGAGGGCTTGAATAAAATGATGAATGTGAACCTTTCTGTTGAAGGAGACTCCGAGTTGTATGACGAGTTGATTGTCCGGAGAAATGAAAGAATGGTCAAAGGTTTGGATTCATTGATGCGTTTCAATCCTTTGTTTTGTGCTGTAGGCGCTGGACATTTAGGAGGAGAACAAGGGATAATAAACCTCTTGCGTAAAAAAGGATACAAGGTGAGAAAAGTCATGGCGGTTTTCTCTGAAGGATCTATCCCCGCGAAAGAAGAGGTGCGTTCGTTTAAAAATTACAGTTACTACAATGAGCAGGTGGGACTTGTTGCGGTATTCCCTGGAAAGCCAAAGGAGTTAAAAATCTACGACGGACACCCCTACATTATCTACCGTGAACTGGGTCAAGGAAATACATTCTCCATCGAAATTGTTCCGGTAGATGGAACGCTAAGCTTGGAAGAACAAGCCGCAATTTACATCGCAAGTCCGGACGCATCACCTTATGCACATTCCATTCAAGACGATGGAACAGAATTTTATGAAGGCATTTCAGATACCTATCCCGAAGGGCCTCACTGGGTAAGGCTGATTCAAAATGATGAATACCTGCTGATTTTAAAAGCCTATGGAGGCAATAAATTCATGAATTCAAACCGCCCAAATCTATTCTTCAGTCGGATTTGGTTTGACCAATAATCGCAAATATTAAGTAATTTACGCGTTTAATGAGGCATTTCTACTAGATTTGCTCAAAACAAACACACATGATAAAACGCGTTCCATCGGCACGACTTAAAGCGTGTATTCAAGAGAGCAAAGTTGTTTTGGTAAAAGGTCCACGGCGCTCTGGAAAATTTACATTAGTCAATGAAGTATTGAATGAGTTGTCTGTCAGTTGGCAGCAGTTTGATGCGCGAAAGAAATCATTTGTTCAGCAAGTCTCAGAAATGAATGTTGACCAATTGAATGAGGTATTGGGTGCAGAACCTTTTACGGTGATTCGTGAGGCGCAATATGTTCGAAACCTTCAATTGATTATTGAAGCTGTTTTGGATGGCTCATTGAATACAACACTTATTCTATGTTGTTCTTTTGATCCCTTGATGGATCCAGAATTTTCGGAAGTGCTTCGAATGCAAGGTTTAGAAATACATGTGTATGCGCCATCGTTTTATGAAATGGCACAGCACAATTCATTGCCTATTGAAGAAAAATCCCTGGAAACACGTTTGATTTATGGGGTATATCCTGAAGTTACGGGAGATCAAGCGCACGCCGAAGAGCGACTGAAGGAACTTGTTTCAGAAGCTGTTTTTACCCAGCTGGGCGTCACCGACCGCATCAATAAGGCCGATAAACTGACAAAGATGTTGCAAGTGGTGGCATTCAATATTGGCGAGCCCGTGTCGTACAACGAAATCGCGGAGAAATGTGGTCTAGACAATGAAACAGTAGAACGCTACATCGACTTATTAGAAAAAGCATTCATTCTTGTTCGCCTTCCGTCGTTCTACAATGGACATCGCTATGAATTGAAAAAAACACATGTACTCTACTTCCTCGATAATGGAATTCGCAATGCGCTAATCAACAATTTCAATCCGATTGATTTGCGGAACGATGTCGAACAACTTTGGCGCAATTGGTTGATAGCCGAGCGATTGAAATGGAACGCAATGAATGGTGTTTTTCCCGAGTATTACTTTTGGCGCACACACACTCGTCAGTCCATGGACTTCATCGAGTCGACCAGCAACAAAATTTCATCCTATAAAACGTCTTGGGAGAAAAAGAAAAAAGTGAAATTTCCGGCCTCTTTCCGTAGTGCTTATGAAGAGATTTCCACCCATGTGCTCAATCGATCTACTTATTGGGGCTTTCTCACTAAAAAATAATTTACATGAAGTTTACCGACAAACTAGCGCAGTATATTGTTGATCAGCAACTGGACCTCGACCACCTCACCATTATCCTGCCCTCTGAGCGCGCTAAGAAGTACATCTCAGCATCACTTTTTCGCGCCTACGGTAAGCCTGTCTTGGCACCAGAAATGATGACCATTGATCGCTGGGTGAAAAGCCTTTCGGATAAAACAGTGATTGATCGAACAAGAGCGCTTATTCGTTTATTCAACATTCAGCTGCTCGATCCACCAGGGGATAAAGACCGGTCCTTTGATGAGTTTATGTCGTGGGGAAATATTCTCTTGTCCGATTTTGATGAAATCGATCGCTATTTACTCGAGACGAAAACCGTGTTTACCAACCTTCAGGCAGTGCGAGAGTTGGAGAATTGGGAAGTGGATAAATGGAGCTTTGAAGGGCCTAATTTAACCGAAGGACAAAAACGATTTCTTGAGTTTTGGGAAAAATTACCGAACTATTATACTGACTTGAATAAGCAGCTCAACGCAGATGGGCAGTGTTATCCAGGAACGGCCTACCGCGAATTGGCAGAGCAAATAGACCGCGTATTCAAGCGGGACCCAAAACGCCAGTTTATTTTTGCTGGATTCAATGCCCTTTCAAGTGCAGAAATGGCCATCATGAAGCAACTGCACAAATTGGGCAGAGCACA
>CAMBMC010000030.1 GCA_945868555.1 Chitinophaga pinensis
CACCATATACATACAGTTGGTCGAATGGAAATACAGGAACAACAGCAAGCGGTCTTCCAGCAGGCACAGTAAGCGTAACCGTGACCGATGCATTGGGATGTACTTCCATAAAAACGCTAACATTAACACAAGCAACTGCCATCATTTTAAGTGACGTTAAAGTGAATGTTTCTTGTTTTGGTGGAGCCAATGGATCGATTAATTTGTCTGCTACGGGAGGTGTAGCACCTTATACATATCTGTGGTCAAATGGTGCCACAACACAAGATGTCAATGGATTAATAGCTGGAACATATTCTGTTACCGTAACAGACTTGAATGGCTGCTTGCAAGTCAGAACAGTCAACATTACTCAGCCAACTACAGCATTGAATGGCACAGAAACACATGTCAATATTCTTTGTTTCGGTCAATCAACAGGCTCCATAAACTTTACTCCGTCTGGAGGAACGACGCCTTACACCTATTCTTGGTCAAATGGCGGGATTACTCAAGATTTAACGAACGTTGCAAGTGGAAATTATACTGTAATCCTAACAGACGCATTGGGATGTACATTTAACCTAACAGTCGCATTAACTCAACCCCAAAGTGCACTTCAGCAATCAAGCTTGGTAACTCCTGTATTGTGTTTCGGTCAGACCACTGGTGCCATCAATGCAAGCATTAGTGGTGGAACACCAGGGTATACCTACTCATGGTCGAATGGTCAACCAACAGAAGATCTCTCATCGCTTTCTTCAGGGTCTTATACACTTACCGCAACGGATGCCAATGGATGTGCGATTACAACACCTTCCATTTTGGTTGGTCAACCTTCAGCTGTTCTCTCCATTCAAACTGCGTTGACCAATATTAGCTGCTTTGGAGGAACGAATGGATCAATCAATGCAACGACAACAGGTGGAACAACACCTTATTCTTTTGCTTGGTCAAATGGTCAAACTACCGAAGATCTTACAAGCTTGAGTTCTGGCGCATATACCTTAATCGTTACCGATGGCAATCAATGCACACAAAATGCACAGGTGACATTAACGCAACCTCTTGCTGCTTTAACGGCGTCATCGATTGCAACCAATGTCAATTGTTTCGGACAAAGCACGGGAACAATCAATGTAACAACTTCAGGTGGAACTTTGCCCTTTTCATTTATCTGGAATAGCAACCAAACGACCGAGGATTTATCAGCGATTCCGTCTGGAACGTATAGCCTAGTTGTCACGGATGGAAACGGTTGTACCTTCCCGCTTTCTCAACTTATCACTGAACCATTAGCTGCACTGACACTTACCGAAACACATCAAGACGCAGTGTGCGTAAATGGTGAAACAGGCTCAATCGATTTAACTGTTTCGGGTGGAACTTCGCCCTATTCGTATTCATGGAATAACGGTTTAACAACGCAAGATTTGAGCAATTTACAAACTGCTTTTTACACGGTGAATGTTACAGATGCATTGGGATGTGCGGCCACAACAACGGTACAGATTCAGGATCCGACAAATACGATTGTTCTAAGCTCAACGCCAAGTCCTGTTTCTTGTTTTGCTGGTACAAATGGTTCTATTGATCTTACAGTGAACGGCGGAAACCCAGGATATACCTATTCTTGGGATACTGGAATTGCAACAGAGGACATCAATAATCTTTCTGCAGGTACCTACATCGTCAATGTACTCGATGTATTTGGTTGCGGTGCCTTTATCAGTACTTCAGTAACAGAACCAACAACGCCAATCTCAATCACTTTAAACAACACAAATATCTTATGTAACGGCAATAGTACAGGTGCAATAGGATCAACGGTAACAGGAGGTGTTCCAGGTTACTCTTATTTATGGAGTACAGGAGCAACAACACAAAACATTCAAACATTGGCAGCAGGATTGTATTCGTTGCAAATCACCGATAATCAAGGATGTGTTGTTAGTCAAAGCACAACACTAACCCAACCCGCACTGGCACTTACCCTTTCTGAAACACATCAAAATGTATCGTGTTTTGCTGGAAACAATGGAAGTATTGACTTGAGTTTTACAGGTGGAACTGGCATTCCTACATACAGCTGGTCGAATGGCCTAACAACGCAGGATATTCAATCGTTGGTTGCAGGCACCTACACCGCAACGGCAACGGATGCAAATGGATGTATTTCCTCGTTGTCGACAAGCATTACTCAACCACTTCAAGCCATCACATTGGCTCAATCCAGTCAAAATGTGTCGTGTTTCAGCGGGAACAATGGCGCCATTGATTTGACGGTTGCAGGAGG
Source organism: Chitinophaga pinensis (assembly GCA_945868555.1). Taxonomy (GTDB): domain Bacteria; phylum Bacteroidota; class Bacteroidia; order Flavobacteriales_D; family Crocinitomicaceae; genus M0103. The sequence continues at coordinate 2,276 of CAMBMC010000030.1, forward strand.
AACAGCAGGCTATTCGTACGCTTGGTCGAATGGTGCGCAGACGCAAGATATTTCAACACTCATTGCAGGAACATACACAGTTCAAGTAACGGATGCTAATGGATGTCTTGACAATTTAAGCGCTACAATTACACAAGCTACACTTTTATCCTCGTCAATTACACCGAACAATATCAGCTGTTTTGGGGGAAGCAATGGAAGTGCAACCATTACAGGTCTTGGAGGAACCTTACCCTATTCTTACCTTTGGACGACAGGTCAAACTAGTGCAACAATTTCAAATCTTCCAATTGGCACATACATTTGCACCATTACGGATGCCAATGGGTGTCAATCCACGTCAACAATTGCGCTAACCCAACCGCCAGTGTTGGCTGCACAAATTCAAGTTACCGATGTCTTGTGCTTTGGAAATTCAACAGGAAGTTGCAGTTCTGTTGTCACTGGAGGTGTAACACCTTATTCTTATTCCTGGAGCTCGGGAGGTAATGCTGCGAACGCGAACAATCTCCCTGTGGGAACTTATACAGTTACTGTTACAGATGCAAACAGCTGCACTACAACTGCTACTGCCACTGTAATTGAACCTGCTTCCGCACTCGCTATTGCGTTGAATGGTACAAACAATAGTTGTTTTGAAGGAACATCAGGGGCAATTGATGCAATTGTGACAGGTGGAACAACAGCCTACTCCTATTCATGGAGCAACGGTGCTGTTCTTGAAGACATTAATTCACTAGCATCGGGCAACTACCAATTGACCGTTACAGATGCAAATGGTTGTCTTGCAAATTCAGCGCTTCTCATTACCGAACCAACTCAAATTCAAGCCCAACTTATGGCGCTTCAAAATGTAAGCTGCTTTGGCGGATCGGATGGTTCCATTGCACTGAACACTTCTGGAGGAACACCGAACTACTCCTACTTATGGAGCAATAACCAAACAACAGAAGATATCTCTTCTTTGACAAATGGCACATATACACTGGCTATAACAGATCAAAACAACTGTACGGAGAACTTTACCTACACGATTACACAACCTCAAGTTCTTGCGGCAACAATTTCAGAAACTCAGCCGCTTTGTTTTAGCTATTCTGATGGACTACTTGTCGCCAATCCAACGGGTGGAACAAGTCCGTATTCTTATGCTTGGAGCAATGGCCCTACAACCGCTTTCAATGGAAATATCCCAACGGGCAGCTATGGCTTAACAGTTACTGATGCCAACAGCTGCGTGTTTACGACGAATTACTTTTTGAACGAGCCTGCTCAATTGCAAGTTTCATTTCAAGTAAGCGATACTTTAGGATGTAATCCATTGATGGTTGATTTTGTCAATACTTCCCCAGAACAATTCTCATGTGTTTGGTCTACGGGAGACGGCTCCATTTTAAATGGGTGCAATACCTCATATACCTATCCCGAAGCAGGGTGTCAAGATGTAAGCCTGACCATCACATCGGCCATTGGTTGCACGAACAGTTTAACATCCAACGATCTCATTTGTGTATTGCAATCCCCTGTAGCGGGAATAGCAGCAGAACCAGCTCAACTTGACACTTCAAATCCAACAACATTCATAACGAACACCTCGAACGGAGCAGTTGCTTACTATTGGTATTTGAATGATACCGGTATGGGGAGTTTTGATTTCCAACCTGGGTTTCACACCTTCCCAATGTACCAGGAAGATGCGTATTCCATTAGCTTGTTAGCCACCGCTGAGAATGGTTGTACAGATACCGCACTACTGATTATACCGTTCGACAATGACTTAATCTTGTATGTACCGAATGCATTTACACCGGACGGCGACGATTACAACAATGTGTTCAAACCAGTACTTACTTCCATCGTGAAAGAATACCATTTGAGCATCTACAACCGATGGGGAGAAATTCTATTCGAATCGTACGACCAAGCTGTTGGATGGGCTGGTTTTTATGGTGATATTCCCGTCCAAGATGGAGTATATACTTGGGAGCTCATTATCTCAACAGATGGTGCTGAAAAGTATGTAAAACATGGCCATGTGACGGTCTTGAGGTGAGGTGAATAAGTCCTCAATTATACGTGATAATTTGCTAGGCATTTCGCGCCATTATAAAAAATAGCTTTTTGGAAGAAGATATAAGTCCGTTTCTTTCTAATGCTGCATCATACTTCGATTGTAATCGTTAACAAAACATTTGATTGAACAAAATCCATGATTAGCTACGTCAAGATTGTTATAGAGATGGAGCATTGACATGACAAAATAATCTTGTCAATGCTGAAATAGGAATTCATCTAATCCTCGTCAACTCGAAATGCAATACTGTATTCATGTAAAAGAGTAAACCATTAAAATGGTTAACGAATTCATCTAAATTTCAAACACGAAAACTCTAGTGAAACACGGGGCTCAATGAATAAAACATAACAAAAGTATACCTCAAGCAGGGTTTAAAAACCACGGCTAGATGAATCTAAAACTTCACAAACGGCAATTGATCGATAATCTCTGCCTGCGTGATCCGAAGGTAATACATGCCATTTCCAAGCTGAGTAGCATCAATTTGTACTTCGACAACGGGATCACTAGATGACGCTGTCAAATTATACACCACCCTTCCGCGCGTGTCAAAAACCTGTAAGATTGTTTTACCTGTTGAATTGTTGGCATTATCAAAAACCACATTGATGCTTGAATTGGTTGGATTAGGATACAATACCGTTATACCGTTGAATGGAACTTCATCACACGGTGTAAAGGCACGTCCCGGAGAACCACCAAGACACTCTGCAAACCACGACATTGGAACATTTGGATTGAGATAATACCCACTATCTACATATTCGAGCGTATAATCGTCAAGCGCTGGAATCGTTGGCCATGGGGCCACTTGATCATAAACAACACTGCCGATGAGTATTCCATTGGCATCATACAAGCGTAAAGCATCTGAACCTCCCAAGGAGAATGCGAACGGCCCTGTAACATTTTGCACCTCTGGATGGCGATTACCAAACAACAAAAGATTATTGCTGATCACGTAATACGCGTTTGGCGCCAATGTCATGCTTGGAAAATCGTAGATATGTGTATTCTTAGCATCCTTGAACACATAGCCCGTCAAATCGATGGCAGCACTCGTGTTGTTCTTGATCTCAATCCAATCGCCTGCACTATAACTCGCAGCAATCGGATTGTAATTGATTTCGGTAAAGGCAACTGGTTCATCACAAATCGAATATGCCACTCCGGGCGAACCGCCAATACATCCACAAAACCATGTTGCTGAATCAAGAACTGCATTGAATGTATGACCATTTTCTAGTGTTCTTCCATAACCGTCAGCACAACGTGGGAATGGTTCCTCGTCGCGGTAAACTGTACTCAACACCAACTGCTCATATTGCCCGTAAAGTTGAATCGAATCCTGTTTATTGCTCCAAGAAAATCCTGTTGCTCCTGTAAAATTGCTTACGTTTGGATATTGTGATTTGAACAAGTTGGTGTCTTGACAAACTACCAAGTAGCCACCGGCAGGTAAAATTTCTCCATCCTCGAACGCGTATTTGTCATAGAAATTCTTGGACTTCAAACTCCAACCAGTCAATGGAATATCTGCCGTTCCGAAGTTGTGCAACTCAATCCAATTTCCTCCATCAACGGAAGCATCAGGATTGTAATGAATCTCAGAGATGGTCAATTCGGTAGGCGCCGATGCACCATTGAAGAGGGCACGGAAAGTCGCATCATTCGGGATATTGTATTCAACGCTAAGATCAGTAAGGTTCCCCGATGGGATAATTCCATTTGGATCCCACCCAGTAAAGGTATATCCTGGATTGGCCACCGCCGTAATTTTGACCGGAACGCCATCGAAATAGATACCGGTCCACGGTAAATCTTCTGGTGTCAACGTAGAAATTTTGATGTATCCTGCGCCTGATGGCTCTGCATCAACCTTCACATATACTTGCTCCTGCAAACCGAACTCTGAAATAATCTGATTGCGAACGACCCCATTTCGATTATCGAATTGGTACAATAAATTCGCATGCGTTCCATCGTAGGTCGCCATTCCACCTACTGGATCACCTGTCCATCGTTGGAAGTGTTGCGGCATTTCTGGAATGAGTTGCTCATACATTTCATCGACAATTGGCGCATAGGTATTGTGTTGAAATGTCGAGTTCATCAAATCCGCATAACGGTTGATGAAATAATTTTTGAACTTGGTGTTTTGCATTAATCCATTGTAAATTTCCCAATACGGATTTGGCTGGTTGTTGTACCTGAAATAATCAAAAATGTTCGTCGAGAAATCTGTCCATCCACCGAGACCAAGCTCCATGTCTTGAAGGTTGAAACGCCATTTATTGTCAGTAGTACGTGTTCTGAAAATTTTCATGTTGTTGTATATCCAGTCGACGTTAGCAAACCAGTTTTCACCTGCCATGTAATCCGCAAAGGAATAAAGATCTATTTTCTGATGGGACTTTTCAAAGTAGTCTGGAGCCGTTGGGTCATATGTAGATACAAAATTGCGCATGTTGTAGAAACCGGTATCTGATCCTTTAACAGTGCGCAATACTCCAGCACCATAGAAATAACTCACAGACAGTAAATCCAAATAATCTGGATCATTTCCATAATTGGATTCGAAATAATGCGCATTGGCTTTTTCTCGCAATTCATACACACCGAAATACTCGCCATTTAAATACACCACAACCGGAGAATAGGCCTGAGAATTCACATGGCTTTTACGCATCATTCGCATGAATGTGGCATCCTTTTGTGGATAATTGTTCCACATGTTACTTCCATTCCGCAAGTAAAATGCATCGTATTCCTGAATGAAACCTTTTTCAGGGATGAGTGGATATTCTACGGAATTGCCCGATCCATACAATGAGTTTCCTGGCTCTACCGTCACACTATGTTGTGGATTTGAGCGGCTCCCCCCTGCTCCACCGTCAGGCTTAACCGAAGCGCGGGTTTCGAATTGCTTTACACCATCAGCATCGAAATATTCAACAACACATGGTTTTCTCCAGTCAGTGTCATAGTTATCGAAAATACCTGTTGCACCATATAAATTCGTTGGATCTGTTGTTAACGAGATCACCGGTAATGTATGGTCTACAGCAAACAGGAAAGTCTCAACATCCATTGTACTTGGCAACAATTCAGGGTCTGATGAAAAACAACGCACTTTCACTACGGCATTTGAAGACAGAGAGATTGGTCCCGTATAGAGCGGTGATGTAAGCTCTGGATCTTGACCATTTGTTGTGAAACGAATAGTGCCACCCGTAGTTGAGTTGTTTTGAACTGTGACGATCTGCTGGGATGTGAACATCCCCCCGGCTGTCACAATTGTCGGTACAATTTCGAAGCCTGCATAGTTTGTAGAAAAGTTATTCGATTGGTTGGGAGTTGGCGAAAGGAAAATGCGGGATGGATTTACACCATCTGTAAATTTACCTACCGACATATCTGGTTGCATTAAGGGAACATAGAGTGAATCAACCAAGTCACCAGCTTGATTGAACATGTAAATTGATTCACCCATGGTGCTAATAGCGAAATTTGTGCTTAAGGTCTCTGTAACGCCCGAGGAAACAAATAATGGATAGGTTGTTCCTGCATAATATTGTTGTCCATCCTTAAATCCGAAACTTAGATAGGAAAACAAAGACATGTCCGACGATGTCGTTGAAGAATTGTGAATTTCAATCGCCAATACGTTGGTACCATTTTTCAATGCTTGACTCAACAATTCCTTTGAAAGTGTAAACGATGTTAATGTACCTCCTTGATATAATTCAGCCTCATGATCTGCAGCCAATTCATCCCAAATTGGTGGATTTCCGTTGAGACCAACACGGGCTACTTCAATTCCGTTGATGTAGGCAACAAAACCATCATCAAAATCCAAATCCAATAAAGCAGATGCTATTTTAGAAGTATCAGTTATATTAAATTCAATGCGTGCATAGGCTGTAGTCGTTGGGGCCAGCAAGTTTGTGACATCATCTCCATCACCATAGCCAATTCCCATTTGACCTGTTGACCAACCTGTAGGCGCGAAAGGCACATTTTTCCAATCGTTTGCTATTGTTCCATTCGGAATAAAGTATTGCCACGTTTGATTTGCCCAAACTGCAGTTTCCCAATGGTTAATCACGTTGGTTTTAGAAATTCCAGTAGCAAGTACGGTCAAAAACCCTCCTGCATTCAGAGACACTGATGGAAATACCCATTTGAAAGGTTCTAAAAAATCATCAGTTAAGGTGTATCCTTCCAAATTTGTTGCTGTAGTTCCATCGTTGAACAACTCGATCCAATCTGGTGAGCTTTGGTCTGTTAAAACGAGAGTTGTTCCGTTTACGTTGGATGCCTCGTTTATTTTAACTTGGGCATTCAATAGATTTGAGGAACAAGCAATTACGAGCAGAAATAGTAGGTTTCTCATTAACTTAAAATGAAGTGTTATTTATGAAAAATTCAATGCGAAGAATTAAACGATTTGTACCAAAAAATCCTTTAACATTCGTAAAAATAATGCAATTGCGTTAATTTTCCTTGTCTAATACAGACCAAGTGACGATTCGCTTGTCATCAGAGACGCTAACAAACTGATTTACTGAGTATTGAGCCAAAGAATTTACAGAATGGCGGTGGCCTCCTGTGCGCTGATCAATGCGTTCAAGGAAAATCAAATCTTCCGTCCAAATCTTTATTGACTTGTCCCTGCTCGCTGAAACAATCTTTTTACTCGCGGGTAAAACTAAAATATCATACACCACAAAATTGTGTGCAGGGATTTCTTTTTTTAAAGTTCCTGATTTCCATTCCCACATGCGTAGAATGGCATCTTTGCCTCCGGAGTAAAGAATTTCTATGTTTTCTGGATGAAAAGTTACCGCACTCACTCCATCTTGATGTGCGTAAAACAACGAAACCTCGTTGTAATATTCTGTATCAAAAACACGCACAAAACCATCTTGTCCGCCGATAGCAAGGAAAGACCCATCTTTTGACACAGACATCCTTCTAATTTTTCCACAGCCAAGCGGCAAAAACAGTTTTAATTCAAACGCTGTTGAGTCCCAAACCGCCAAATTTCCATCCGCATCCGCAGAATAAAAAACATTTTTATGTTCATTTTCAATCATGTTAAAAATGGCTGATTGGTGCTGAACGAAATGTTTTATTTCGCTGCGATTTTCAAGATCAAAGATATAGAGGTCGCCGGCATTTGTTCCGGTCATAAGGAAATCTCCGGCGCGAGAAACCATTAAGGAATACAAGGGTTTACCAATATTTATAGCAAATTTATCTTGGGTACCTAATCGAATATTCCAGCGTGCGACAAAACCATCAGCAGACGCCGTAAACACTTTTTCTTCAAAAACTACGGCTGTATATATGCCCGAAGAATGTCCCGAACACTCACTTATCTTTAGGACAATAGAATCACTCTTCGTTGTCATCTTCGACAGCGTCGTCATCGTTCACTTGTTTCAAGCGCGCTGCGTAATCTTCGGGTAAGAAGTCGAAGAATGTATCTCCGCGAAGCCCAAGACGCAAGCATTCAAGTGGAATCATCTCGTTTGGACCGATATTTCCAAGATTCACTTCTGCACCGAACAATTTAATGAACCATACCTGCTGATTTTTCTGCGGAGCCTCCCAAAGAATTTTCTCCGGAGCCACATTAGCAATAATCCGGTTGATTAAGAAGGTATGAGCTGTACCATTCGGACGAAATACACCCACATTACCTGCCTCACGCCCTTCAGCAATTACTTTCCAACTTCCGGCCTCAAGTTCAGTTTTCATCATTTTAATCCATTTTGCAGGTGAAATGATAATTCCAGAATCTTTCGAACCCACTTCCGACATTATCGTGCGGTCTTTTGACATTTTCTGAATCAATTCACACTTTTCATCGTGCGGAATAATGATGGAGCCATCTGAGATTTCAGCAAGATCTAAGTCATATTGATCCAATACTTTCACGTAATCATTGAACTTGCCACGTGCATAAAATGCTTCAAATAGCGTTCCCCCGAAGTATGGTCGAATACCTGCTTCTTTGTAAAGCTTTATTTTCTCCTTGAGGTCATTTGCCACATAGGCCGTTCCGAATCCGAATTTGACGATGTCCGTAAGGTGACCTGATGCTTGAATAAAGTTCTCCACCTCATTTAGGCTCAACCCTTTATCCATCATCATTGTCACTCCTTTTTCCCTTGGTTTCGCGCTGCGTTCAGGGATGTATGGTAATTTGAAGTTCATAGTCTAATTATTCTTCGCACAAAAGTACAAATTCTTTAATATTCAATAATTCTGGTTCAATGTCAAAAATCTCTCGAGAAGCCGCTTTATCGGACATCACGCATTCCTGAAAGAGTGCAACTGTCTCATCGAATTTTCCCATTTTATAAAGTACAAATACTTCCATCAGTCGAGCGGTAAACACATTGTTCTGCAACATAAATGAGCGAACAAAATCCAAGGCTTCGATGAAAGAACGCTGAGCTAATAATTTAACAAGAGCAGTTACACATTCGCCATCCGTTGGATCGAGTGTTAATGATAAATGGTAGTATTCTTCCGCTTCAATTATTTTATCAATTTTCTCATAAGCTCCGGCGAGTACATGATAGATTCCTGCATTTTCAGGATCCAGCTCAGCTGCTTTATGAACAAGAACTAGAGCTTCCTTTGTATTTCCTTCGAGGTCTTCAATGATCCCAAGTCCTAACCACGCATCAGGCAGTAGAGGTGCCAATTCCAAACTTCTCTTATAGAAATGTCTTGCCAACGACAACTCGTTCAATTGTTCATGTGCTTCACCGATGTAACACAATGCCATTGGGTCATCTCCATCAACCTCCATACATTTATGAAATGCTTCGATAGCCAAAGAATATTTCTCTTGAGAAAGGTAAGCATTTGCGAGGTTGAAATAGACCGGTCCAAATTCCTCATTAATCAAGATACAATAATCGTAGGCCCATACCGCTTTGTCAAAATCTTCAAGTTTTGAATAGGTATTACCGAGGTTGTACCATGCGGTGAATGAATATGGATTTTCGTCAATAAAATCGGAATAGCATTTAATGGCACTTTTATATTCACCCAATTGATCGTAGCAGAACGCAATTTCATAGATAGCACCCTCATTGTGTGGATTACTATGAATGGCTTCGCGCAGCACTTTGACCGCATTTTTATAATCACCAGCGTTCTCAAATTCCATCGCAAGGTCTAAGTAGATCTCGTCACGGTCTTCCTCTTCTGAAAGCACCAATGCTTCTTTAAAATAGCGAATGGCATTTTTAGAATCTCGAAGTTGGCTGAAAATTGAAGCTTTGGTCAGCAAGAACTCACACGAAGGGGTTTCCCATTTTTCAATTTGACTGAGGACCTTAAGTGCCTCTTTCAGTTGTCCCATGGCAGACATCGCTTGCGCGCGTCTCAAATAAAACACAAGATTGAATGAAAATTGAGATATCGCATGTTCAGCGCAAGCCTTCGCTTTGGTGTACTGGCCATTAATTAAATAATGATCCACCAAAGCTTCCAGGCGGTCACTATCCATAAAAGCAATTGACGCTCCTTTCAAATGGGCTTCAAACTTCTCGAGGTCCTCGTTTAGATTCGTCTCGAAATATTCATCTTCTTCCTCGAACATAGGCACTGTTGTCAACTAAAGGTAGACAAAAAACGATACGATTCTCTTTTGTTACGAAAAAAGGTTATGAACAGATTTCGAACAAAGGAGAATGACTATAGCTTACTTTCCAGATCGTTTACGATCCGTTTCTTTCAAAAGAATTTTTCGAATACGCAGACATTCTGGCGTAACTTCTACATATTCATCGGATTGGATGTACTCCAAACATTCCTCTAAGCTAAACACTTTAGGGGGAGCTAGTCGCACTTTATCATCCGCTCCTGAGGAACGCATATTGGTCAATTTTTTCGTTTTCGTAACATTCACACAAAGGTCTCCTGCACGAGAATTTTCACCAATTACCTGTCCTTCGTAAATACTTTCACTAGGATGGATAAAGAATTTCCCTCTGTCTTGGAGGTTATTCATCGAGAAAGGAATTGATGTACCCAATTCCAATGAAATGAGTGATCCATTCTGGCGTCCAGGTATATCCCCTTTGTACGGTTGATATTCAAGGAAACGGTGCGTCATGATCGCTTCACCAGCTGTTTGTGTCAAGAGGTGGTTTCGCAAACCGATAATTCCACGCGAAGGAATTTGGAATTGAATGATCATTCGTTCACCTTTCGGCTGCATGTTTGTCATTTCTCCTTTGCGCTTGGTCACCGCTTCAACAGCTGTTCCACTGTATTCTTCTGGAAGGTCAATTGTCAACTCTTCCACTGGTTCACATTTCTTCCCACCAATTTCTTTGATGATCACTTGTGGCTGTCCAACTTGCATTTCGTATCCTTCACGGCGCATTGTTTCAATCAATACTGAGAGGTGAAGTACCCCACGTCCGTAAACAATCCATTTATCCGCTTTGTCTGTATCCGACACACGCATGGCCAAGTTCTTCTCTAATTCTTTTTGAAGACGCTCTTGAATATGGCGAGATGTCACAAATTTACCCTCCTTACCAAAGAATGGTGAATCATTGATTGAAAAGAGCATGGACATTGTTGGTTCATCCAATTCGATTGTTGGAAGCGGATCTGGATTTTCGAAATCACAAATACAATCCCCAATTTCAAATCCTTCAATTCCTGTAATGGCACAAATGTCTCCTGCCTGAACGAATTGTACTTTCTTGCGCGCAAGACCTTCAAACACAAATACTTCTTTAATGCGGTGTTTCTCTTGAGTACCATCGCGTTTTTGAAGAATAATTTGCTGATTTTCTTTGATTTCACCGCGACGTAAACAACCAATTGCGATTCGTCCAACGTAGGTTGAAAAGTCCAATGAGGTAATCAACATTTGCGTATTTCCTTCTTCGATTTTTTTCGGTGGAAAATAGTCTAGAATTTGATCCAACAACGGAGTAATAGAGTCTGTTTGATTTTTCCAATCTGTTGACATCCAGTTATTTTTTGCTGAACCAAAGATTGTCGGGAACTCCAATTGTTCTTCACTAGCATCCAATTCAAACATCAAATCGAAAACTTTTTCTTGGACTTCATCCGGTGTACAGTTGTCTTTATCCACCTTGTTGATGACCAACAATGGCTTCAATCCCAAATTAAGTGCTTTTCCAAGTACGAAGCGAGTTTGCGGCATTGGACCTTCAAAGGCATCTACTAACAAGCAAACGCCATCGGCCATATTCAATACGCGTTCAACCTCACCACCGAAGTCGGCGTGACCTGGGGTATCGATGATGTTGATTTTTGTGTCTTTGTATGTCACAGATACATTCTTGGAAACGATCGTAATTCCACGTTCACGTTCCAAGTCGTTGTTGTCCATGATTAATTCACCCGTTGGACGGTCGCGTTCGTTCAATACGGCGCCTGCCTCGATCATTTTATCTACCAAAGTAGTCTTGCCGTGGTCAACGTGTGCAATAATTGCAATATTCCTAATTTCCATACTTATGAAATGGATTCCTTAAAATTGATTATGATTTTTTCTTGAATGGTTTTCCGAAAGTTGAGTTGCGGTCAGAAGAACCTGATCCACTTTCTTTTTTAAATCCACCTTCTCGTCGTTGACCAGTGCCTTCTTTTTTGAAACCACCTTCACTTCGAGGGCCGCCTTCTTTTTTGAAACCACCTTCACTGCGAAAACCGCCTTCCTTTTTGAAGCTACCTTCACTGCGAGCTCCACCTTCTTTTCTAAAACCGCCTTCACTGCGAGCTCCGCCTTCTTTTCTAAAACCGCCTTCACTACGAGTTCCGCCCTCTTTTCTAAAACCGCCTTCACGACGTTGACCGCTGCCCTCGCTTCTAAAACCGCCTTCACGACGTTGACCTCCACTTTCACTTCGTTGACCTCCATCGCGATTCCCTTGGAATTTCCCTCCGAAACCGCCACCATCTTTGCGTCCGCCGCCGCCACCTCGGTGACTACTACCTCCACCAGATTTCACTTTAGTGACTTCGATGCTCACATCGTGACCTTCATAGTTTGTACCATTTACTTGGTTCACCATGTCGGTTGCGTATTGATCATCTGCCTCAAAAAACGAGAAAGATGGCATGATATCGATGCGGCCAATATTTGATGAATTCAGTCCTGTTGCATCGCAAATATGGCGAAGTAAACCTCCTGGATTCAATCCGTCACGGCTACCAATACTAACAAAGAAACGTGTTTTACCACTTTCGAT
>CAMBMC010000031.1 GCA_945868555.1 Chitinophaga pinensis
GAAAACGCTAATTATTTAGTTGCTTTTTTCTTATTCGCAACTGTCTTTCTTCTACCTTTTCTCGTACGAGAATTGTTTTTGGTGCGTTGACCCCTCAATGGAAGACCTGATCTGTGACGAATTCCACGCTGACATCCGATATCCATCAATCGCTTGATGTTCAATTGGATTTCAGAACGTAACTGACCTTCGGTCTTTACTTCGTTCACTGAATTACGGATAGCTGCAAGCTGATCATCGTTCCATTCTTGAACTTTGACGCTTTCATCGATTCCGTTGTCTTTAAGGATTTTTTGAGCTCTACTTCTTCCGATTCCGAAGATGTATGTCAAACCAATCACCCCTCTTTTGTTTTTTGGTAGATCTATACCTGCAATACGTGCCATACTTAATACTTATTACCCTTGTCTTTGTTTGAGTTTCGGATTTTTCTTGTTAATCACATAAACCCGTCCTTTTCTTTTCACGATCTTGCAATCTGCAGTTCGTTTTTTCACTGATGCTCTTACTTTCATCTCTTTACATTTTTACAGGATTTCTCCTATTTGTATCTAAAAGTTATTCTTCCCTTAGTTAAATCATATGGTGACATTTCCACTTTCACACGGTCGCCAGGTAAAATCTTGATGTAAAACATCCGCATCTTTCCCGAAATATGTGCTGTAATGACATGCCCATTTTCCAATTCTACTCGAAACATTGCATTCGAAAGTGCTTCGATGATTGTTCCGTCTTGTTCGATTGATGATTGCTTCGCCATGGTTAGAATCCTGATAATTCGTTATCTGTTCTTCTACCCCTAACGCGAGTACCTTCCATTAACCCATCCATGTGACGGTTCAATAAGTAAGACTCGATTTGCTGCAATGTATCCAGTACAACACCTACCATGATCAAAAGTGACGTTCCACCGAAGAACATAGCAAACGCATCGTTCACTCCGGCCAGTTTTGCCAGTGAAGGCAATATGGCGATGGCTGCCAAGAATAAAGAACCTGGGAAGGTAATACGCGATACCAAGGTATCGATGTATTCTGCCGTTTCTTCTCCTGGACGAACACCTGGAATAAATCCGCCGCTGCGTTTCAAATCATCAGCAATTTTCCGTGGATTGATCATAATCGCCGTGTAGAAATACGTAAACACGATAATCAACAAAGCAAGCAAAACATTGTACGTTATTCCATAAGGATCACCCAATGTGCGTTCAATGAACGAGCTTCCTTTAGTAGGATCACCTGCAAAAAGCATTACAGGGATTGTCATGATTGCTTGAGCAAAGATGATTGGCATTACACCACTTGCATTCACCTTAATCGGTAAATAGCTTCGAGCGCCTTGCTCATCAACTGCTCTTGTACCAACAACTCGCTTCGCTGTGTTGAGCGGAATTTTCCGCACTCCTTGAACGATTAGAATTGTTGCGAGCACTACAGCCATGAATAGAATGACTTCCAAAAGGATTTTCAACAAATTCCCTTCAGCGTTTGCCTTTCCATATTCCGCGAGGAATGCTTCAGGAAGACGCGCTAGGATACCCACTGTAATCAACAATGAAATACCATTTCCGATACCTTTATCTGTAATTCGTTCTCCGAGCCATACTGCAAACATAGAACCTGCGATGAGGACTAAGATTGCGCGTGTCCACCAGAACGCATCGGCATCCATAGGCATTGCCGAAACACCCTCCCATACTTTACCTTGTACATACAGGGTAACGTAGCTTGGTGCTTGCAGTGCACAAATGATGATCGTAAGTACTCGCGTATAGTTATTGATACGTTTCCTACCCGATTCTCCTTCATTTTGCATTTTCTGAACGGCAGGTACTGCCATTCCGAGAAGTTGCATAATGATTGAAGCACTAATGTACGGCATGATCCCAAGGGCCATCACCGACACATTAGAAAAACCACCTCCCGAAAAGAGAGACAGTAGATTTTCAATCATATTGCCTTCACCTGGATTTGAACGGGTCTTTTCCAAAACCGTATAATCAATACCAGGCAACACAATGAAAGAACCGATTCGATAAACAAGAATGAGTCCAAGAGTCAATAAGATTCTCTTTCTCAACTCCTCTACCTTCCAGATGTTTTTGATGTTCTGTATAAATCGCTTCATTTTAAAAAAATGTTGGCAAAGTTAATTAGATTTCTGAACAATTCCCGCCTTGACCTTCGATCATTGCTTTTGCGGAACCAGAAAACTTGTGTGCATGGATAGTAACCTTTGCTTTCAATTCGCCACGACCCAAAATTTTCACCAATTCATTGCGTGAAACTAGGCCATTGTCGCGAAGAACTTCTAGTGTAATATCCGTCAGATTTTTCTTTTCAACAAGTGATTGAATAATATCAAGGTTGATACCTTTATATTCAACACGGTTGATATTTTTAAATCCAAACTTTGGAACACGACGTTGAAGTGGCATCTGACCACCTTCGAAACCAATCTTTTTACTGTAACCAGATCGTGATTTCGCTCCTTTGTGCCCGCGTGTAGAGGTTCCACCATGACCAGATCCCTGACCACGTGCGATCCTTTTATCACTCTTAACAGAGCCTTCCGCAGGAGTTAAATTATGTAAGTTCATTTCAATTCGATTTTAACGTTTTACCCTACAACCTCTACGAGATGTTGTACTTTCTTCACCATTCCCAGGATCTGCGGAGTTGCCTCTTTCTCGATCACTTGATTCAATTTTCTGAATCCAAGCGCTTTGATCGTAGCTTTTTGCACAGCGGGACGTTTAATAGCGCTTCTTACTTGCTTGATTTTAATTATAGCCATCATTCACTCTATTAACCGTTAAACACCTTATCCAATGAAATTCCTCGTTGTTTCGCAACGGCAACAGCATCTCTCATTCGAGAAAGTGCGTCGATGGTTGCTTTCACAACGTTGTGCGGGTTCGAAGAACCTTGAGATTTCGCTAGTACATTGTGTACACCAACGCTTTCAAGCACTGCGCGCATCGCACCACCGGCGATTACACCTGTACCATCCGTTGCTGGCTTCAACAAAACCTCTGCACCACCGAACTTCCCTTTTTGAGTGTGAGGAACGGTTCCTTTATGGATTGGAACTTTGATTAAGTTTTTCTTCGCGTCGTCGATTCCTTTTGTAATCGCTTCCGTCACTTCTTTTGCTTTACCTAGACCATGACCAACGATTCCGTGCTCATCTCCAACCACAACGATTGCAGAGAAGCTGAACCCGCGTCCACCTTTCGTTACTTTTGTAACACGGTTTATGGCCACGAGTTTGTCTTTCAACTCTATATCCGAAGATTTTACTCTATTTACTTGTGCTGCCATTTCTTAAAATTTAAGTCCACCTTCTCGTGCTGAGTCGGCCAACGATTTAACTCTACCGTGGTACAAATATCCGTTGCGATCAAACACAATGGTCTCGATTCCAGCTTTTAATGCTTTTTCAGCTACTTCTTTACCCACTACCGCAGCTTGGATGCTTTTGCTTCCACTTTCTGCAGCTTTATTTTTGTAAGAACCAGCTGATGCTAGCGTTACTCCGTTCACATCATCGATCAACTGAGCGTAGATCTGTTTGTTACTGCGGAATACCGACAAGCGAGGCACTTTTGAAGTACCAGAAATTTTCTTTCTGATTCTTCGTTTAATTTTTGCTCTTCTGTTTAATTTACTGAATGCCATAACTATTAAGAATTATTTTTTACCTGCAGATTTACCAGCTTTTCTTCTGATCTCTTCTCCTACGAAACGAATACCTTTTCCTTTGTACGGTTCAGGTTTACGAAGGGAACGAATTTTGGCAGCGACCTGGCCCAAGAGTTGTTTGTCGAACGATTCCAACTTCACAACAGGTGCCTTACCCTTAAGGGTTTCTGCAGATACCATAATTTCTTTTGGGAGTTCAATAATAATCGCGTGAGAGTAACCCAATGCTAACTCCAATTGCTGACCAACAGCAGCAGCACGGTAACCTACACCGATAATTTCTAACTCCTTCTTGTACCCTTCTGAAACGCCTTCTACCATATTTCGAACAAGTGCACGGTATAAACCATGTTTTGCTCTATGGGATGGGGCATCTGATTCGCGGCTGAAAGTGATTACAGTCCCTTCAATGTGCATTGTTACTCCTTCGCTAAACTCTTGAGACAATTCACCTTTAGGTCCTTTTACGGTAACAACGTTACCGGTCACCTTTACATCTACACCACTCGGGATGTTAACTGGGGATTTACCTATCCTTGACATTTCAAATTTACTTAAGATTAATACACGTAGCAGAGAACTTCTCCACCTACGTTTTGTTTTCTTGCTTCTTTATCCGTAATTACACCTTTAGAAGTAGAAACGATTGCGATACCTAGACCGTTCAATACGCGTGGCATTTCTGCTGAACCGCTGTACTTTCGAAGCCCTGGACGAGAAGCTCTTTCGAGTTTCGTGATTGCCGGAACCTTTGTTGAATGGTTGTACTTCAAAGCGATCTTAATGATGCCTTGTTTGTCGTCTTCTTCAAATTTATAATTCGTGATGTACCCTTGATCAAACAAGATTTGCGTCATAGCGCATTTTGTGTTTGAGCTTGGAATTTCTACCATTTTCAACCCAGCCGAACTTGCGTTACGGATGCGGGTTAGAAAATCTGCAATTGGATCAGTATTCATAATTTTCTTTAATATTCGTTACCAACTTGCTTTTTTCACTCCTGGGATTTTTCCAGAAAGTGCCATTTCACGGAAAGTCACCCTTGATATTCCGAATTTACGCATGTACCCACGCGGACGGCCTGTCAACCCGCAGCGATTGTGCAAACGGACTTTAGATGAGTTAGCCGGCATTTTTTGGAGTGCCATCATAGCATCCCATTTAGCTGCCTGAACTTCATCAGAAGTTGAAGTTGATTTAAGGACCTTCGTCAGCTCCTCACGCTTTTTCGCATAACGGGCAACCAACTTTTCTCTCTTGCGCTCACGCGCTTTCATTGATTCTTTAGCCATTTCTTTTATTTTTTAATGAATGGGAATCCGAATGCGTCAAGAAGTGCTTTAGCTTCTTCATCGCTTTCTGCTGATGTCACAAACGAGATGTCCATTCCAAGAATGCGGTTTACCTTGTCAATATCAATTTCCGGGAAAATGATGTGTTCTTTAACACCGAGGTTGAAGTTGCCACGTCCATCAAATCCTTTTGGATTGATTCCACGGAAATCTCGTGTTCTCGGCAATGCTACAGCGAGCAAACGGTCAAGAAAATCATACATTTTATCTCCACGAAGCGTCACTTTCGTTCCAATAGGCATTCCTTTTCTCAATTTGAAATTGGAAATATCCTTTTTAGAAATCGTTGTGATTGCTTTTTGTCCGGCGATTTTTGATAAATCAGCAACCGCACTTTCGATTAGTTTTTTGTCGGCAACGGCATCTCCCATTCCCTGGCTCAAAACAATCTTTTGTAGTTTAGGCACACGCATAACGGTCTTGTACCCGAACTTTTCAGTCATTGTCGGAATGATTTCCGCACTGTACTTTTCTTTAAGTCTTGGTGAATAACTCATTATTTGATCTCCTCTCCTGTCTTTTTAGAATAACGAACTAATTTTCCTTTCGCATCGGGCTTACGTCCAGTACGTGATGCTGTTCCATTGGAAACAACCATTAAGTTAGAAGTATGAATTGTTCCTTCTTTCTCAATGATTCCACCTTGTGGATCAGCAGCACTTGGTTTCGAGTGCTTCTTTACGAGGTTCACGCCTCCTACTGTGGCGCGCGACTTTTTGCGATCGATCAGAAGGATTTGTCCTTCTTGACCTTTTGATTCACCGCTAATAACCTTCACGGTGTCGCCAATTTTAATGTGTAATTTCTGTTGCATGACGTCCTTCTTTTTTTAAAGTACTTCGGGAGCAAGTGAAACAATCTTCATGTAGTTATTCTCACGAAGTTCACGCGCTACGGGTCCGAAAATACGGGTTCCACGCATTTCACCAGCCTGATTAAGGATCACACATGCGTTATCATCGAAACGGATGTAAGAACCATCAGGACGACGGACTTCTTTTCTTGTTCTAACTACGACAGCCTTGGCTACCGAACCTTTTTTGACGGCACCAGCGGGCATTGCGCTCTTGACAGCAACTACGATTTTATCGCCAACGGATGCATAGCGGCGTCTAGTTCCTCCGAGTACACGGATTACCAGCACCTCTTTTGCTCCAGAGTTGTCTGCTACTGCAAGTCTTGATTCTGTTTGTATCATTACTAAAAGTTATTTAGCTCGTTCAACAATTTCAACTAGTCTCCAGTTCTTTGATTTACTCAACGGTCGAGTTTCCATGATCTTTACAGTATCACCGAGGTTACAATCGTTGTTCTCATCATGAGCTACAAACTTGGTTGTTTTCTTTACGAACTTTCCATACTTCGGGTGTTTAACCTTACGTTCTACAGCAACCACAATAGATTTCTGCATTTTATCGCTGGTAACAACTCCGATTCGTTCTTTTCTTAAATTACGCTTTTCCATTTCAAGCTAATTTCGTTTTTTTAAACAAGCAACTAAGCCTGTGCTTCACGTTTGGTCAATTCAGTTTTCAATCGAGCCACCGTTCTTCTAACCTTACGGATTTGGATCGGATTTTCCATCGGAGCTACTCCATGTGTCAGTTTCATTTTCGTCAACTGAGTAGAGACATCTGCGATTCGGCTATTCAGGTCTTCCACTGAAAGTTTTGTGATTTCTTGCTGCTTCATTTTCGTTTATTTTCCTGGTATAACATAATCGTTGCGGACAACGAATTTGCATTTCACCGGTAACTTTTGAGCTGCCAAACGCATTGCTTCTTTTGCAATTTCGTAAGGCACACCGTCCGCTTCAAACATGATGCGACCTGGTTTTACTACTGCTACCCAGTGACTTGGAGCCCCTTTACCTTTCCCCATTCTGACTTCAGCCGGCTTTGAGGTTACCGGTTTGTCTGGGAAGATTCGGATCCACACTTTACCTTCACGCTTCATATATCGGGTTACGGCGATACGAGAAGCTTCAATCTGGCGTGATGTGATCCATCCTGGCTCCAATGTTTTGAGACCAAAAGATCCGAAAGCAATGGTGCTGCCTCTTTGAGCTTCACCTCTGTTTCTTCCTTTTTGAACTCTTCTAAATTTGGTTCTTTTTGGCTGTAACATCTTCTACAAATTTTACTGTCCTTCTTACTTTTTCTTTCTCTTTGCAGCCATAGGTTTGCGTGCTCCCGAAGGACCAGCACCTGGTTTAGCCGCAGAAGCAGACATTCCGATATTTGGCGACAAGTCACGTTTACCGTAAACTTCTCCCTTACAAATCCACACCTTGATACCAATGCGGCCGTAAGTAGTATGCGCTTCGGAAATCGCATAATCGATGTCAGCTCTGAACGTATGTAACGGAGTACGTCCATCTTTGTACATCTCTGTACGAGCCATTTCTGCACCATTCAAACGTCCGGAAATCTTTACTTTGATTCCTTCAGCTCCCATGCGCATTGTGCTCGCAATCGCCATTTTAATTGCACGTCTGAATGAGATACGCGCCTCAAGCTGACGAGCAATCCCGTCTGACACTAAGCGTGCATCCAACTCTGGACGCTTTACTTCGAAGATGTTGATTTGAATCTCTTTCTTCGTAAGTTTTTTTAATTCTTCTTTCAGCTTATCTACCTCTTGTCCACCTTTACCGATGATCACACCCGGACGAGCCGTGTTGATTGTTACAGTAACCAGTTTAAGGGTACGCTCAATAATAATTTTTGAGATGCTCGCGCGTGACAATCTAGCGTTCAAATATTTACGGATTTGATCATCTTCAACGATCTTGTCTCTGTAGCTGCCTTTGTCAAACCAGTTCGATTCCCATCCGAAAATGAACCCGAGTCTGTTTCCTATTGGATTTGTTTTTTGTCCCATTTCTATACCTTATTTAGAACCATCAACAACTATGGTCACGTGATTCGATCTTTTTCTAATTCTGTGTGCACGGCCTTGTGGAGCTGCTTGAATTCTCTTCAGCATACTTCCGCCACCCACTTCGATTGACTTCACGACCAATTTCTCTTCCTCGATGCTCTTACCTTCGTTTTTCTGTTCCCAGTTCGCGATGGCAGAACGCAACAATTTTGCGAGACTTGTTGACGCATTCTTTGCATTATGTTGCAATATGTTCAGAGCCTTATTTACTTCTACTCCCCTTACAAGATCTGCAACTAATCTCATCTTTCTTGGAGCGATCGGAGAATCATTCAGACGTGCAAATGCATTCGTCTTATTCATCTCTTTGATCAAATCTGCTCTTTCTCTCTTTCTAGCACCCATTACTTTGCTATTAAATTATCTTTTTTTATCTTTTTTATTCCCTCCGTGACCACGGAAGTTACGCGTTGGAGAAAACTCTCCCAACTTGTGACCTACCATGTTTTCTGACACGAATACAGGAATAAACTTATTGCCATTGTGTACCGCAAAAGTCAGTCCCACAAAGTCAGGCGTAATTGTAGATGCGCGAGACCAAGTTTTGATAACTGCTTTGCTGCTAGAGGCCTGTGCATCATCCACTCGTTTCATTAGTTTGTAATGTACAAACGGTGGTTTTTTCAACGATCGACTCATATCTTATTATTTTTTTCTTCTTTCGATGATGAACTTATCTGAATATTTCTTCTTGTCACGTGTCTTGTACCCTTTAGCAGGTACACCATTACGTGAGCGCGGGTGTCCACCGGAGTTACGGCCCTCACCACCACCCATTGGGTGATCGACTGGGTTCATAACCACACCACGTACACGTGGACGGCGACCCAACCAACGCGAGCGTCCTGCTTTTCCAGAAACTACCAAGTTGTGTTCAGCGTTCGACACCGAACCGATCGTAGCAAGGCATGTCGTCAAGATCATACGCGTTTCACCTGAAGGCATTTTGATGATCGCATAGCGACCGTCACGTGCATTCAGTTGAGCGTAAGTTCCTGCACCACGTGCAATAGCACCACCTCTACCTGGCTTCAATTCGATATTGTGAATCACAGTACCTAGAGGAACATCGCTCAAAAAAAGTGCATTTCCAACATTAGGAGTCGCATTTTTTCCAGATACAACAGTATCTCCCACTTTCAATCCGCTTGGCGCGATGATGTAGCGTTTCTCTCCATCCGCATAGAACAACAAAGCAATGTGAGCCGTACGATTTGGATCGTACTCAATTGACTTTACCGTAGACGGGATTTCGTGCTTATCGCGTTTAAAATCGATGATACGGTACCTTTGTTTGTGTCCGCCACCGAGGTAACGCATGGTCATACGACCATCATTGTTTCGACCACCTGACTTCTTCATGCTAACAACCAAACTCTTTTCTGGAGAGCTTGCTGTTAACTCTGAATAGTCGCTGATGACCTTGTGTCTTTGCCCTGGAGTAATAGGCTTGAATTTTTTAAGACTCATTTGTCAGCTGCTTAAAAATTAGTAAATAAATCAATCGTCTCTCCATCTGCAACCGTTACCACCGCTTTTTTCCATTGCTTGCTTGGTTGCTCAACGATACCTTTGTTTGTAAATTTAACAGAGGATTTTCCACCGCCATAATTCATTGTACGCACTTCAGTAATACTGACTCCATACAATTTCTCGACGGCATTTTTTATCTCGATCTTGTTTGCTGAACGGTCAACAGCGAATGTAAAACGGTTACGCTTTTCAGTTGCTACTGTTGCTTTCTCAGTAATGATCGGTTTTTTGATAATTGTTCTCATCATCAATTAATTTAATATCTTTTCGATCACTTCGATTGAACTTTCAGCCAGAACTACTTTTTTCGCATTCAACACATCGTATGTGTTTACAGAGTCAGCAGTTACGACCTTTACGCGTCCAAGGTTACGTGAAGACAGATAAACATTGTCATTTTTTTCTCCCAGTACCAACAATACCTTTTCATTGGTAAGATTTAATGCTTCCAACATTGCCTTGAATTCTTTCGTTTTCGCAGCGTCAAATTTCGGGTCTTCCAAAATTAGGATTGAATCATTCTTAGCTTTGTAAGAGAATGCTGACTTACGAGCCAGACGCTTCAACTTTACATTCAACTTGAAATGATAGTTGCGTGGTTTTGGTCCGAAAATACGACCTCCACCTACACGTGTACCAGACTTAATGCTACCAGCACGTGCGCCACCTGTTCCTTTTTGCTTTTTAATTTTTCGTGTTGATCCGGAGATTTCAGCGCGTTCCTTTGATTTGTGAGTTCCTTGACGACGATTCGCCAAGTGTTGTTTCACATCCAAATAGATTGCGTGATCGTTTGGTTCAATTCCAAAAATTGTTTCTGAAAGCGTAACTTTCTTCGAAGTTGCTTTTCCTTTCGCGTCAAATACCTTTACTTCCATCACTTCACAATTGTTACGGTTGAACCTTTAGAACCAGGGATTGATCCTTTCACAACGATCAAATTTCTATCAGCAAGTACTTTAAGTACAACCAAGTTTTCCATTACGATACGCTTGTTCCCCATCTGACCTGCCATGCGCATTCCTTTGAATACACGTGCTGGGTACGAACATGCACCGATTGATCCTGGTGCACGAAGACGGTTATGCTGACCGTGAGTTGCTTGACCAACACCAGCGAAGCCGTGTCGTTTTACTACCCCTTGAAAACCTTTACCTTTCGAAGTTCCTACTACACTAACGAATTCACCTTCCTCGAAGAGATCAACGTTAACGTTATCACCGAGATTTAAGTTATCAAAACCTTTAAATTCAACCAACTTCGATTTAGGCGAAGTGTTGGCCTTTTTAAAGTGACCTTTCAATGCGTTTGGCGTATTTTTCTCTTTGCGGTCGCCAAACCCCAATTGAACGGCATCGTAACCATCTCTGTCTTGCGTCTTCACCTGAGTGACAACGCAAGGACCAGCTTCTATCACCGTGCATGGTAAAGCTTTACCCTCGGCACTGTAGATGCTAGTCATTCCGACTTTTTTACCAATAATTCCTGGCATATTTTACTTTTTATGGATTAAACTACTTTAATTTCAACGTCAACACCGCTTGGCAATTCCAAACGCATGAGCGCATCGACAGTCTTAGAAGAAGAGCTGTAGATATCGAGCAAACGCTTGTATGCGCAAAGCTCAAACTGCTCACGTGCTTTCTTGTTCACGTGTGGTGACTTCAACACAGTGTAAATTCTTTTGTGTGTAGGCAATGGAATTGGTCCGCTTACTACTGCACCTGTCGACTTCACTGTTTTAACGATCTTCTCTGCTGACTTATCAACTAGGTTGTGATCGTATGACTTCAATTTTATTCTGATTTTCTGACTCATCTGAATTGTAATTTTTTTTATGCTGTTACTTTACCGGTTACTTTCGCTACTACCGCATCTGCTACGTTCTTAGGAGCCTCTGCATAGTGAGAGAATTCCATTGACGAACTTGCGCGACCAGAAGACATCGTACGAAGCTGTGTTACATATCCGAACATTTCAGAAAGTGGAACATCTGCTTTAACGACCTTAGATCCTGCACGGTCATCCATTCCACGAATAACACCACGACGACGGTTCAAGTCACCTACGATATCACCCATGTTTTCTTCTGGAGTAACCACTTCCATCTTCATGATTGGCTCAAGAAGAATTGGACGCGCATTTTTCAATGCAGTACGGTATGCCATTTTCGCACACAACTCGAAAGACAATGAATCTGAATCGACAGCATGGAACGAACCATCCAACAATTCAACTTTCATTGCTTCAATTTGGAAGCCGGCCAATACACCATTTTTCATTGATTCTTTGAATCCTTTCTCAACTGAAGGGATAAATTCACGTGGAATGTTACCTCCTTTCACCGAGTTAATAAATTCAAGACCTTTTTTCTCATCATTGTCTTGTGGAGAGATTTTCACAACGATATCGGCAAATTTACCACGACCACCAGACTGTTTTTTGAACACTTCACGGTGATCAATTGTCGCTGTAATGTTCTCACGGTAAGAAACCTGAGGCGCACCTTGATTTACTTCCACTTTAAACTCACGCTTCAAACGGTCTACGATAATCTCTAGGTGAAGCTCACCCATTCCTGAGATAATTGTTTGACCAGTTTCCTCGTCAGTATTCACACGGAACGTAGGGTCTTCCTCAGCCAATTTATTCAATCCGATACCCAATTTATCTTGATCCGCTTGAGTTTTTGGCTCAATTGCGATTCCGATAACCGGTTCAGGGAAGTTCATCGATTCAAGAATGATTGGTGCATTTTCAGCACACAAAGTATCTCCTGTACGAATGTCTTTAAATCCAACCAAGGCACCGATGTCTCCTGCACCTAGCTCATCAATTTGATTTTGCTTGTTTGCGTGCATTTGGAAGATCCGAGAGATGCGCTCTTTGTTGTTCGTACGTGTGTTCAACACATAAGATCCTGCAGGCAAGCGGCCTGAGTATGCACGTGTGAAGCACAAGCGACCAACAAAGGGGTCAGTTGCAATTTTAAATGCCAATCCTGCGAAGGGCTCATCATAAGATGGCTGACGCGAAATTGGTTCATCATTCTTCGGGTTAATTCCTGTAATTGCATCAATATCTAATGGTGAAGGAAGAATTTCCATGACCATGTCCAACATGGCTTGAACTCCTTTGTTTTTAAACGAAGAACCACACATCATTGGAACAACTTTTCCAGAGATTGTTGCTTGACGCAATGCATCAAGAATTTCTCTTTCAGTCAATGAATTTTCATCTTCAAAGAATTTCTCCATCAAGCTCTCGTCGAATTCAGCTACTGCCTCCAACAACTCACTGCGTAATCTGCGTGCGTCATCGATAATGTCAGCAGGAATTTCTACTTCACTAAATGTCATTCCTTGATCAGCATCGTTCCAAACGATACCTTTCCAGTTGATCAAGTCAACAACTCCTTTGAAGTTGTCATCTTCACCAATGTTAATTTGTAGTGGCAAAGCTTGACTACCCAACATTTCTTTCACTTGCTTGCAAACATTAAGGAAGTCAGCACCCTGACGATCCATTTTGTTTACAAACCCGATACGTGGAACGTTGTAGTTATTTGCCAAACGCCAGTTTGTCTCAGATTGTGGCTCAACACCATCAACTGCAGAGAATAAGAACACTAAACCATCCAATACGCGCAATGAACGATTCACCTCAACAGTGAAGTCAACGTGTCCTGGTGTGTCAATAATATTGATATGGTATTTTGTACCACGGTAAAGCCAGCCTACTGTTGTTGCTGCCGAAGTAATGGTAATCCCACGCTCCTGCTCTTGCTCCATCCAGTCCATTGTAGCACCACCTTCGTGTACCTCACCAATTTTGTGATTCACACCAGAGTAATACAAAATACGCTCCGTGGTCGTCGTTTTACCTGCATCAATGTGAGCAGCGATACCAATGTTACGTGTATATTTAAGATCTCTTGACATACTGATTAAAATCTAAAATGTGAGAACGCTTTGTTTGCCTCGGCCATTCTTAATGTATCTTCTTTTTTCTTGTATGCAGCGCCTTCTTCTTTTGATGCAGCGATAATTTCAGCAGCAAGTTTACCTGCCATTGTCTTCTCGTTGCGACGACGCGAATACCCAATCAACCACTTCATTGCCAGTGAGGCCTTACGGTCTTCACGCACAGGTGTTGGGATTTGGAAAGTCGCTCCACCAACACGGCGGCTGCGAACTTCAACACTTGGAGTTACATTTTCCAATGCTTTTCTCCAAACGTCCAATCCTTCTTGGTCTTCTAATTTTTTATCTACGATCTCTAATGCATCATAGAATATTTTGAAAGCTAAACTCTTTTTCCCATCCAGCATGAGGTTGTTCACGAATTTCGTTACTACGACATCGTTGAACTTTGGATCCGGGAGAATCGCTATCTTTTTGGCTTTTCTTCTTCTCATCTCTTCAAGGATTTATTATTTCTGTTTAGGTCTTTTCGTTCCGTATTTAGAACGACGTTGTTTTCTTCCTTCAACACCAGCTGTATCTTCAGCTCCGCGAACAATGTGGTAACGAACACCTGGTAAATCTTTTACCCTGCCACCACGAATCAAAACAATCGAGTGTTCTTGCAAGTTATGTCCTTCACCCGGGATGTATGCGTTCACCTCTTTTTTGTTGGTTAAACGAACACGAGCAACCTTTCTCATAGCCGAATTAGGCTTTTTGGGGGTTGTTGTGTATACGCGGGTACAAACTCCACGTTTCTGAGGACAAGAATCAAGAGCAGCAGATTTACTTTTGTTAACCGCTTTTAATCTCCCTTTACGCACTAATTGTGATATTGTAGGCATTTTTCTGTTGTTAAATTTCTATCTTTTTTCGGTGTAAATAAAATACACCCCCGCTTTTTTGGGGAGGGCAAAGGTAATAATTATTTATTATAAACAACAGTCGATGCAAAAAAAAATACGTTTTTTCTTAAAATAATTATGGCTTTACCGTATCTTC